>JAPHSA010000059.1 GCA_026193235.1 Deltaproteobacteria bacterium
CAACATTCACACCGACCTTGGCAAAATCAGCCTGGATGACTTCCGCCATCCGGCGGGCGTTCGGGTTGTAAGGGCGCTGTACCGGCATCGCCCAGACCTTCATATCAAAACCATTGGGATAACCAGCATCAGCCAACATCTTCTTAGCGGCGACTGGATCATAACTGTCATCCTTGGTCGCTTCATTGTAGGACCAGATGGTTGGCGGAATCGGGTTTTTAGCAATCTTACCGGCACCCTGGAAAACGGTGTCGATAATCGCCTGCTTGTTCATTGCCTTGTTCAGAGCTTTCCGAACCTTGACATTGTCGAACGGGGCCACTTTGGTGTTATAGGCCAAATAACCGACATTCAAACCTTCTTGTTCCATCAAGTTAATGTTCGGATCGGCTTTCATCGCAGCGATATCGGCCGGATTCGGGTAAGGCATCACTTGACACTCTCCCGCTTTTAATTTTGCGTAACGAACTGAAGCGTCGGGAGTGATGGAAAAAACCAGTTTGTCGATTGGTGCTTTACCTTTCCAGTAATCTTTAAAAGCTGTGTAACGAATTTGCGCATCTTTTTTATAGCCTTCGAAAACAAAAGGCCCGGTACCGATTGGCCACTGATCGACCTTTTCGGGAGTCCCGGCTTTCATCATCGCATCGGCATATTCAGCGGACTGGATAACGGCAAAATCCATTCCCAGGTTCGCCAGCATTGGGGCCTCGGGGCGATTGAGAACGAACTTCACTGTATAGGCATCAACTTTTTCGATTTTGTTTAACAGGTCAGGCATCGACATGCCATTGAAGTACTCGTAGTTACCACCGGAAACAGCATAAAAAGGATGCTCTTTTTTCCACTGCCGCTCAAAGGTAAAAATGACATCATCGGCATTCATGTCGCGGGTTGGCTTGAAATGGTCGGCCGAATGAAACTTGACTCCCTTGCGCAATTTGAAAGTATAGGTCTTACCGTCTGCGGAAACATCCCAACTTTCAGCCATTCCCGGCTCAAGCGTTGTTGTCCCACGGACAAAATGGGTTAATCCTTCAAAAACGGTTCTTGAAGAGGCATCAAAAGTTGTCCCGGCGGTATAGAGCGACGGGTTAAACCCTTCGGGGCTACCTTCAGAACAGTAGACGAGAGTCTTTGCCTGGGCAAAGCCAACCATCGACAGCAGCAGCAGAACAGGTAAAAGACGTTTCAGGTGTTTTTGCATAAATAGGACCTCCGTGAATAAAGGTTAAAGCGGGTCCAGTTCAAAGAACTGAACAACATCCAAGCTCACTCATTAAAAGTTTTGCCTGAATGAAAAATTTATAGTCTGAACAAACAGTTGTCAAGAAACGCGCTCAATAATTTTTTCTCTTGCCAACTGGGTTTCTAGCTCGTCTGGTCGAAAAGGGATCGGCTGGCCAAGCAAACGATTGCCCTCTGGTGTAACCAGAACATCATCCTCCAGTCGAATCCCGCCAAAATCAAGGTAACGCTCAAGCTCGGAATAATTGATAAAATCACTGTATTGCCCATGGCTTTTCCATTGCTCAATCAGTTGAGGTATGAAGTAAATTCCCGGCTCAACGGTCAGGACAAAACCTTCCTGGAGTTTGCGGCCCAAGCGTAAGCGCGATGTCCCAAACTGATCTGAGCGTTGAACATGTTCATCATAGCCAACCGCATCTTCGCCCAACTCTTCCATGTCATGGACATCGAGGCCGAGCATATGTCCCAGGCCATGGGGCATGAACAAGGCATGGGCTCCGGCAGCAACGGCCTGTCCGGCATCCCCCTGCATCAGGCCGAGCGCCTGTAAACCCTCAACCAGGATGCGGCAAACATCCAGATGCACTTCTAGATAGGTGGTTCCTGGTCGGATCAGCGCCCGCGCCCGTTCCAAGCATGCCAGAACGATAGAATAAATGCCACGTTGCTGAGCACTGAATTGACCACTGACTGGAACTGTCCTGGTATGGTCAGACGCATAATGCAACCCGCTTTCAACACCACAATCAACCAATAACAGGGCACCCTCTTTCAGTTGATGATCACGCTGATGATTATGCAGGATTTCACCGTGGATGGTCACAATCGGGGGAAAGGACAACATGTTTCCGGCACGGGCGGCAAGGGCTTCCAACTCACCGGCGATCTGCCATTCATAAACACCCGGTCTGGCCATCCGCATGGCAGCGGTGTGCAGCTGACAACCCAGGTCGGCGGCAGCATCCAGTTCCCTGATTTCCTCTTCAGCCTTCACCGATCGCAGGTTGACCACCGCTCCGATCAAAGTTTGCGAGATATTTTTCTCAATTGCTGCATGGTTTAAACCGCACAGATCGGCCAGCTGCATGCGCTTGTCAGCACGGCAGGAAGGCAAATAATGAATGGTCCGTCCGCCCTTGATCGCGGCTTTCAACTGCTCGCTCAACCAAGCAAAAGAAGCCGACTCTGCTATCCCGACCCGTTCCGCCTGACTTTGTAACCCAGGACTGGGGCCACACCAGATCGTATCCTCCAGCGTCTGCTGACGGCCGAACAACATCTCCCGGCCAGTTTCAACATCCAGCAGAACCGCAAGCCCCGGCTGGTCAAGACCGCAGAAGTAGAGAAAACTGCTGTCTTGGCGAAAGCGGTAGCAGTTGTCGCTGGAGTTGAAAGGCGAGTCCGTATTTCCCAAAAAAAGGACCAAACCCTCATCCATCTGCTCAATCAGTTTCTGGCGACGTTGCTGATAAATTTCACACTTAAACATAATTTCCCTTGATATCTTGAATAACTAGCACCCTTGTGGTTATATTTTCCCTAACGATCTCTCTACCTTATGGTAAACTTCTGAGTTGATGCTACAAAAGGAGAGGATTATGCCCCGCTGGTCAAAAATTACCCTGATCACTGTTGCTGTTATCTTTGGATTACTGCTGCTGTCGATGCTGGTTGTTCCGTGGCAGATCAAAAAACAGGGCAGCGCATGGATTGCTGAAAACACCGATCGCAGCTTAACCATTGATAAAGCATTCTTCAACCCCTTTGCACTCACAGTTGAACTCAGTGGAGTCAAGCTGACGGAGCAGAACAGTCAACGGCCCTTCGTTTCCTTCAAAAGGTTGATGCTATCCGGCAGCCTTAACTCCCTTCTTCAACAGGCGATTATTCTTGACCGTGTCGAGTTGGATGATCCCTTTGTCAACATTGAACTCCTCGGCAAACAGGAATTTAACTTCTCAGACTTTACCCAGCTTGGTGGTAACCAATCTGAATCAGAAGCAGCGGAGCCCCGAAAGCCACTCCACTTTTCCCTCAACAACATTATTCTCAGCGGTGGTCAGATCGACTTCACCGACCAGACCTCGGATAAAAAATCACAGCACAAAGTCCGCCAGTTGTCTTTCAGTGTTCCCTTTATCGGCAATATTCCCTATCTGACTGATGATTATATCAACCCCCAGCTGTTCATGTTGCTCAACGGTTCAGAAGTGCGGGCACAGGGGCAGCTGAAACCTTTTCATGATTCCCTGGAAACCCATCTCTCATTCTCTTTTTACGGTATCGATCTCCCCTTCTATGCTTATCATTCTCCTCTGCCGCTGCCCATAGTAGTCAAGGAAGGCAGTCTCGATTTTGAAGTTGATCTCGCTTACCGGGTCTCTCGCAGTGATGAGCCCCGGTTGATGATTGGTGGGGAGATGGCCCTGTCAGATATTGATCTGCGTGAATTGGATGGCCGCGAACTGCTGCGCATGCCAACATTGATTCTCGATCTCGATTGGGCCGATCTCTTCAAGATGGATTTCAATCTCATATCCCTCGACATATATGAGCCGCAAGTGACCATTAATCGCGATAGCGCCGGTCTGTTGAACTTCCAGCGGGTTATGCAGCTTGATAAACCAAAAGCAGGTGCTGAGCAAGAGCCCTCAGAAGAAAATGCTTCTGCTGGCGGGTTGCCCCTTCTGGTTATTGAAAACCTTAATCTGATTGATGGACAAATCCTTTTCCGAGACGATTATGTGACCAACGGATTCAGCGAGGAAATCAAAGCCATCACCCTGGAACTGAAAGGCCTTTCAACCCATCAGAAGCAGAAAACAGCAGCGGCATTGAAATTGCGGACTGAACGCGATTTAACCTTAGCCATATCAGGTAACCTGGGGATTAATCCACCGACAGCGACCATGGACCTGGCTGCAAACGGCCTGCTCCTGAAACCGCTGTTCCCCTATCTTGCGCCATTTTTAACTGCGCCGCTTGAAGGGACTCTGGACTTGGGCGGCCAGGTCAACTACACAGAAGAAGGGAATATTCAACTGCAGCAGGTGCAGTTGAACCTGAAGAACCTGCTCGTCCCTTTTTTCCAACAAGACCAGTTCCAGCTCAGTACACTCAGTATTTCAGACTGTTCTTTCGATCTGCAGCAGCAGAGTATCAACCTTGGAGCCATTCAATTTCAAGGTGGAGAGGTTAAAGTCAGCAGGTTAGCTGACGGAACAGTCTCTCCACTTCAACTGCTGAAAGATAAACCAGATAAGAAAGAACCAACCGATGAACAACCGGTAGAGGCTTCTTTGCCCTGGAATATTTATGCGAAAAGTATCGATTTGCAGAAGTTTAGACTGTTCTTCAGTGATATGGTTCCGACCAAAAAACCACAGGTCAATATCCCTGATTTTAATTTTCATGCGGAAAACCTCAGTTATCCCCTAGCACAAAAAAGCCCCTTTAAACTGAATGCGAAAATTGGCAAGAAGGGGAGCATCAACGTTGCTGGCACTGCGGTTCATACCCCACTGAAACTTGAAGCCCAAACGCAGATTACAGACTTTCCGCTGGCCGATTTTAACACTTTCATCCCGGACAACATCAAGGTCAGCCTGAAGGACGGCAAATTCTTTTCCAAGATAGACGTCACTCTTGAGCAACGGGCCGACAAATTTACTGGCCAGTTCTCCGGAAAAACCAATATCAGTAATTTTAACCTGCGTGATCCGCTCGGGGATGGCGAACTGCTCGCTTGGGAGAGCCTCAATCTCGATGGGATTCAAGGGGGAATTGGCCCCTTCGCTCTACAGGTCAAAGAGGTGGCCCTGAGCAACTACCAGGCGAATATTCAGATCACCAAGGACGGACGTATCAACCTGACCAGCGTTACGGCCGATGGAGAACAAGCTGAAGACGGGGGCAACGAAAGCGGTCCAGATAAGGTCGAAGAAGTCATCGTTAAAGAAACATCGGCTGAACCACCCCCGGATATTCGTATCGACGCACTGACTCTGCAGGGCGGTACTGTCTCTTTCATCGACCGCTCCATGGCAAATATCTTCAGCGCCACTATGTATGAACTCGGCGGGCGAGTGACTGGGATGGCGTCTGACGAACTAATGCTGGCCGATGTCGATCTTCGGGGTCAGTTGGAAAACCACTCACCCTTGACCATCAGTGGAAAGATAAACCCCTTAAGCAAAGATCTATTCGCCGACTTGACCATCAGCTTTAAAGATATCGATCTGACACCGATGACGCCCTATTCCGGGACCTATCTTGGTTATGTCATCGATAAGGGCAAGCTTTACCTTGATTTGAGCTACCATATTGAAAAACGTAAAATCACCGCAGACAACAAGGTGATGATCGACCAATTCACCCTTGGTGACAGCGTTGAAAGTGACAAGGCAACCTCACTACCAATCGGGCTGGCCATCGCCCTGCTCAAAGACAGCAACGATGAAATCCATCTTGATGTCCCTGTATACGGAGATCTGGATGATCCGGATTTCAGTGTTGCCGGTGTTATTTTCACCGTCATAAAAAACCTGTTGGTTAAGGCCGCAACCTCGCCATTCTCGCTGTTATCAGCAATGATGGGAGCTGGGGATGAGGATTTCACCAGCATCACTTTCGCCAGTGGTCTGGCCGTTATTGATCAAGAACAGTTGACAAAACTCCAGGGTTTGGCTGAGATGCTGGCTCAAAGACCTTCATTGATATTGGAAATAAGCGCCTATGCAGATGAAAACAATGACGCTGAAAGTTACCGTCAGGAACAGTTGCGGCTGATGCTGGTTGAGGCCAGATGGCAAGAACTGCAAGAGAATGGCGCAGCCCCGGAATCAAAAGCAGAGATCGTCATCAGCACAGAGGATTATCCAGAGCTTATCCTGAGCGTCTATAAAGCGGCCGAATTCCCCCGGCCA
>JAPHSA010000238.1 GCA_026193235.1 Deltaproteobacteria bacterium
AATATCCGATGCATCTTGACAGTGGCGTAATTAGCAGCGGTGGCCAATATACCACCACCACACGCTTGGGACCTGTTTTCTCACACCGTTTCTATTTCGTTGCGGAAGATCTGTCACAGAATCAGGTCTGGCGTTATCCGTCGAGTGGGGATTTACCTGGCCCGGTTGTGGAATTGTTGAACGGCCGCAATGTTCTTGGAATTGCTGCTGGTATCAATGCTTATGCTCTTGATGCTGCAGAGGCGTTCAACGATAAAATTGTTTATCGCTGGATTCCAGATTCAGGCCCCAATGGCTCTTTCAAGCTGGCCGATTCCGGAGCTCCGATTTCATCAGGCGAGGGCTACGTTCTGAAAAGGTCTGATGGGGGGCAGCTTCCTGATTGTAGCTTATATGGTGAAATAACTGATTCCGTTTATGAAATTCAGGTTAAACAGGGGTGGAATCTGATTAGCAACCCTTATGGTGGCAACGTTTCTCTGGCCGATATTCGAGTTCGCAAGGGGAGCGAAGCAGAGGTTCCTTGGCTTGAAGCGGCTGAAAGAGGTCTGATTGTTGATGGGCTCTATGCTTATGTCGGCACAGATTGGGGAAATACGAACGAATTTTCCAACGCCGGGGGCAGTAGTCCCGCGGTATTGGTGCCCTGGATTGGCTATTGGATCTATGTCAACCCGAGTGAGCAGGCAATTTCACTGCTGATTCCGAAGCCTTTGCAGTAACAGGAGACAAATCATGAAAACATTACTTCATACTGGCGCAAAAGTTATCCTCTGTTTTTCTGTTGTCGTTCTGGCTGCTTGCAGCAGCGGTGGTGGAGGAGATTCCAGTACAACATCCAGAGCCGTCATCAACAGTTCTGAAGATGTTGGAACCGCATCGCTCACAACTCTCAGTGGAAATGTCGCTGATGGTTATCTGCGTGACGCGCGGGTGTTCCTCGATAGAAACGGCAATCGACTCTATGACAACGGCGAGCCGACGGCTCAGTCAGGTAACGGTGGTCTTTATTCTCTGGAAGTGAATCCGGGAGAGGGCGAGCTCTATCCGGTGATAGTTGAAGTTATTGCCGGTCAGACGGTTGATGAAGATACCGGAGTCCCGGTGGCCGACAGCTATCTGATGGAGGCACCACCCGGCCACTGGGAATTTGTCTCGCCAATAACCACCCTGGTTAAGATTGAACGGGATAAAAACCTTTTATTCACTGAGCAACAGGCTCTTTTAAGTGTTCGCTCGCAATTTGGTATTGCTGATGAAGCTTCACTTTTCACCGACTATCTGGCGACCAGTGGGATGGCCGGTCCGCTCTTGGAAGAATATGGCCGCACACATAAAGCTGCTCGGGTTATAGCTCACCTGCTCGGTCGTTTGCGTAGCGAAATATTATTAAATCTTGGTGGTCAGATTGCCGATGGAGAACAAGCTTTGGTTGCTTATATGATCAGTGATCAGATACTGGGGCAGGCAGGTATTGTCAAGCAGGCGCTTGATGATGAACGTAACCTGGGAACAACTGTGGATGTTGTTGCCTTGACGAGTGCAGCTATGGCTGAAATAAATATTGCAAATCTGGATGCCGATCTGTTGCTGCTTTATCAACAGCGTTTAGACCAGAACCTTGAATTCTGGGACATGCAGCCGCCACAATTGCTCAGCCAGTCTCCTCCACCGAATGACAGTGCTCCGGTTGATGCAATTGTTGCCATGACCTTCGATGAATTACTGGACGAAACTTTGCTGAGCAGCAGCCTGATCGAGCTGTCCGGCCCTTATGGAGCGGTTGCGGGAAATCTGGATTACAATGCCGAGCAGAAACTGCTCAGTTTTACCCCGAGTAATTGGCTCTTACCTTTCAGTACCTATCAAGTCACGCTCAGTGGGCAGTTGTCAGATTCTCTGGGGAATCATTTGGTTGATGATATTAGCTGGTCCTTTGCGACAATCTTTGACAAAACCCCCCCACCTCTCCCCGATTTTTAAGGTTTAAAATCAGCAACGGCTAGATCCTCTCAGATGTAGCCATTGCTGATTCAACAGCAGCACTAAATGAAAAGAGGTTTACTATGAATTTTCCAGCAGCGCTCTCGCTTATCCCCGGTCCACCAATACTTTCCTTGTTATTTTGCTTCATTGTTATTTCAACACTGCTCTATATGGCGCGAAAACCTGCCCATGAAGCAATTGTTTCGGCCTGCAGGGTATTGTCATACGCTTTTCGGTTGGCCTCCCGTTCTCTACTTTCCGCAGAAAAACGACTTAAAGATCGAAATAGGGAGGTTTTGCTCGCCGAAGGGCAAGCTGCGAGTGAACGTATAATTGAGCGTGAATTTGAACGAATTAACGTTTCTGTGGCTAAAAACATGTCTACTTTCCCCGCACTGCAACGGAGAATCTCAGATACAGTCACACAGGTTGACGAGGACTATCGTAATAGTGTCGAAATCCCTCCCGATCCTCCAGGGTGGGGTAAGGTTTTGGAACCTATCGCAAAAATTCCAGCCGTTGAAGATTCAATGGTTGCGGAAGTTTTGAAAAGTATTCGAGCCGTCTTGGAAAAAGGTCAACAAGGAGTTCTTGAGGTCTATAGAAAGAATTCTAGAGAACGCCATTTACAGTTGAAAAAGATAGCCCCGAATCTACGCCATATTGAAAAAGGGCTTGGTGCAGTTAACCTCCATATTACGGGTCTGTTGGAGCGGACGGGCACGATTGACAACCATATGGTTGCATTTGAACGGATGAGCAAGGGGTGTCAGAAGGCTGAGCAAAGACTTTCTTCCTCATCTCTAACCCAGTTCTTTATCTCTGGTTTTGTCCTCGCTATAGCTATTGGTGGCGCGATTATCAATTTCAACCTTATCGCAAGACCGATGCAGGAAATGGTTGGCGGATCGGTTCACATGATGGGGTTCCGGGTTGCAGATATCGCTGCCTTAGTGATTATCCTGGTAGAGATTTCCATGGGACTGTTCTTAATGGAATCCTTGCGGATCACCCGGCTTTTCCCGATTATTGGAGCTTTGGATGACAAAATACGTGTCAGGATGATTATAGTCTCTTTTGTTTTTCTCTTTCTGTTGGCCAGTATCGAATCGGGACTGGCATACATGCGCGAACTGTTATCCCAGGATGACGCCGCTCTGATTGCCGGTTTACTAAGTAGTGGGGCAGGTAACTCTCTTGATATGTCAGGACGCTGGATAACCACGGCGGCGCAAATGGGAATGGGTTTTGTGTTGCCTTTTGCTTTGACTTTTGTCGCCATCCCACTGGAATCGTTTTTTTATTCTTTACGGACGGTGTTAGGTATCCTACTTGCCGGATTTTTGCATTTAAGTGCAGGTTTGTTCCGTCTATTGAGTAATCTGTGCCGTTATAGTGGAAAATGTCTGGTCAGTATTTATGATCTCCTGGCCTTTCTCCCTCTATGGATTGAAAGCAAAATAGGGGGGAGCAATCGTCCTGAAGATGCAACAGAAGATAAAATATCTAAAAGCCTCAGCAATCGATCAGAAGTCGATACTGGGTCATCAGCTAGGATAAAGTTGCCTCGGAAATCGCCTTCCCGGAAAAGGACAAAAAAGGAAGATGTGACCATGACCAGCCAGACCCAGGAGGTGCTCTCATGAAAGGTCTTCTGCTTGCTGGGTTGCTCTCTTTACTCTTTATCTCAGGATGTTCAGATGGTCAGGATAATACCCTTTTTAACCGAGGCATCTACCTGCTGGTTGACACTTCGGGAACTTATACGAAAGAACTCGCTAAGGCTCAACAGATCATCAACTATACGTTAGCCAAGCTTTATGCTGGTGATACATTCGTTGTTGCCAGTATCGATACAGGCAGTTTCAGTGAAAAGGATATCGTCGCCAAGGTGACCTTTGATGACCGGCCAAGTAAAGCCAATCAACAAAAAAGACTCTTTCAGGAACAGGTTGGCCAGTATGTAAAGCAGGTCAAATCGAGCTCTTATACCGACATTACTGGGGGAGTTCTTCAGGCAACAGAGTTTTTGAACGAAAAAAATACGCGAGACAAAACAATTTTGATTTTTTCCGACTTGAAAGAGGAGTTAAAAGAGGGCTATGTGCGTGATATCCCATTGTCATTGCAGGGGTTTGATGTTGTTGCTTTGAATGTAACTAAGCTTCGCAGCGACAATATCGATCCACGGGAATATATGAACAGGTTGGAAAAATGGGAGAATCTGGTTGAAGCAGGGGGAGGCCAGTGGAAAATTATCAACGATCTTGAACAATTAGATAAACTCATTCAGTATTAGAGAAATGATAATTTAGAATTGCTCTTGTCAGTCCCTTTGGCAAGAGCAATCGGGATCCCATCGGTGAATGATCAAGAAACGACAATCAGTGTTTCCAGTCCAGGTCTTATTCCTCTGGGTCCTGGTCTTTAATCAGTCTCCGCTTTATTCGCCGCGTGAGAAACCAGATAGTGAGTAAAACGACAGGGATGGAGCATGCTAAAAGAACACTTTTGTCGATGCCCCATTGCTCAAGTGGAAAGCCACTGAAAAGATAGCTGAGCAGTCCAATGGCATAATAACTGATGGCGGCAATAGAAAGCCCCTCCACGGTTTCCTGTAGACGGAATTGCAGTTTGCTGCGTCGATTCATCGCTGTTAACTGTGAGCGATTTTGCTCTTGAAGATTTAGATTGACCCGCGTTCTCATCAGATCGCTGGCACGTTCAACCCGTTTTGACAGATCCTCCATCCAGATTTGTACGGATTCGCATGTTCTTAGTGCTGGGTTGAGCCGTCTGCTGATAAATTCTCCCGCTGACAAAACCCCCTCAACCTGTTCTTCTTTGATACCTTCGAGCCGATCCTTGACCAGCTGATGATAGGCCTTCGTTGCTGAGAAGCGATGGTTGGTTTCAGCGCGATAAGTTTCTAGCTGCGCCTCAACTTTTGTCAGTTTTTCCAGCAGATCCCGTTCACTCTTTGTGCTTTCCAAGTCCGTGACAACAGTCAATATCTCCGCCAGTTTTTTATCCATATCGAGCAATTGAGGCGCGATCTTTTTTGCTAAGGGCAGTGAAATTAAGGCGAGCAGGCGATAAGTCTCGAGATCCAGCAATCTGCGGGCCAATTGCCCAGTTTGGGAATTGTTCAGGTCTTTGTTGCGGATGATGAAGCGGCCGTGACCATCTCCGTGTAATTTAAAGGCTGAGAAAATCTGTGCTTTGCCTTCGTAAACATCGCTGACCATGACCGCATGACCCTCAAAGTACCTGGTTAGGGATCCCTGGGTGTAGTCAAGTTGCTGGTCATCAATAATCAGATGGAAAGCTGCAATCATTTGCCCTGGGAGTTGTCTCAGCCAGTCGGCAGGCAGCAGGTCAATCGCTGTATATGCGAA
>JAPHSA010000051.1 GCA_026193235.1 Deltaproteobacteria bacterium
GTTGGGCGCGCCGAAACCGCCACTGACCCGGCTCCCTTGTCAATGCTGGAAACCACCATCATGCTCAAGCCGGAGGATCAATGGAGAAAAGTTCCGACCCCACGTTTCTACAGCCATTGGGATGAATCCCTCGAAATCCTGAAAAAACCATTGCGACTGGTCTGGCCGGAGGAAGTGCCGATCTCGGTCGAAAAGCTGACCGAAGAGTTGAATAACGCCATCCAGTTTCCCGGCTTGACCAACGCCTGGACCATGCCGATCAAGACCCGCATCGATATGCTCTCGACGGGGATAAAAACGCCCGTCGGCATAAAAATCATGGGACCTGATCTCCAGATTCTGAGTGATCTCGGCGAACAGATTGAGGTTCTGGTACGCAGCCTGCCGGGGACACTGAGCGCTTTTTCCGAGCGGGTGGTCGGTGGCAATTACCTTGATTTTGACATTGATCGTGTCGAGATTGCCCGCTACGGGTTGACCGTGGCCGACGTGCAGGAGGTTATCCAGACAGCGATCGGCGGCATGAACGTCACCCAGACGGTCGAAGGGCTGGAGCGTTACCCGGTCAATATCCGCTACCAGCGGGACTACCGCAACGACCTGCAGGCGCTCGGACAAGTTCTGGTACCACTGAAAGACGGCAAGCATGTGCCCATCTCGCAACTGGCAAAAATCGAAATTAAAAAAGGCCCGCCGGGAATCAAAAGCGAGAATGCCCGGCGTACAGCCTGGGTTTATGTCGATCTACGTGGCATCGATGTCGGAACTTACGTCAAGGCTGCCCAAGCGGCAGTTAATGAGCATATCGCGCTTCCGGCCGGTTACAGCATCGTCTGGAGCGGGCAGTTCGAGTACATGGAATCGGCGCGCAAGCGGTTTATCGTGATTATTCCACTGACCATCCTGATTATCTTCGTCATCCTCTATACCAGCACCAAGTCGATGGTCAAAACCGCGATCGTTTTTCTCGCCGTGCCATTTTCGCTGGTCGGTGCTTTCTGGTTTCTCTGGCTGCTCGATTACAACCTTTCGGTGGCGGTCTGGGTCGGAGTGATCGCCCTGGCTGGGTTGGATGCCGAAACCGGGGTGGTGATGCTGCTCTATCTCGACCTGGCACACAAGCTCTGGGGGGAGAACGGTCGGATGCAGACGCGCGGTGATTTGAAGCAGGCGATCCACCACGGCGCAGTCAAGCGGATTCGGCCAAAGGTGATGACTATCGCCGTCATCATCGCCGGACTCTTGCCGATCATGTGGAGTCATGGGGCCGGGGCCGATGTGATGAAGCGCATCGCTGCGCCCATGGTCGGTGGGGTCGTGACTTCGGGGATTATGGAGTTGATGGTCTACCCGGTGATCTTTTATCTCTGGCGGGGACGGCAGTTGAAAAAAGACCTGGCTCCGACCAGCCAGACTGAACTGGTTGAGTATTAAAAGTGAGGGAATAATTCTGTATGCATGGCTGAGGGAGAAGCCTTCACCATGACACTGGATAGCGATCCATAACACTAAAGGAGAAAAAAGATGAAACAGCAGACGTTTATACTGGTATTGATGGCAATGCTGATGATTCCAGCCAGCGCAATGGCAATGAAAGGCATGGATCACAGCAAAATGAAGCAAGCTGATGGCATGTCGATGGGTGGGGAGATGATCATGCTCGAAGACACCGAAGTTGAGGGGATAATGGCCTCAGGGCACATGATGGACATCAGGATTAAAATGGCTGAACATGGGATGTCACAGACCCATCACTTCATGGTCGGGTTTATGAATGAGGCCAAAAAAATGGTGAGCGACGGACAGGTAGCTTTGAAGATTGAAGCGCCTGATGGAAAAGTGAGCCCTGCGATCAAACTCATGGGGATGAGCGGTCAATTCGGTGCCGATATTACCCTCGACCAGCAGGGAATGTATCGTTTCAAAATCGGAACAAAATTTGCCGATGGAAACAGCCGAGTGTTCCATATGCATTATGACAACTCCTGATTGATGGTGCTGAACGGCACGGATCTGGGTGATCGGATCTGTGCCGACAGCTGGAGGGTTTACGCTTATTTTTTGGGGGCATATGGAATCTACTGTTGAAAGTGGTTCGCTGATCAGAAAA
>JAPHSA010000168.1 GCA_026193235.1 Deltaproteobacteria bacterium
CATCTCCGAGCACTTTGGCAACCAGAGCCGGGGCAATACAGACAGCCGCCAGCGGTTTTTTGGCCGCGAGGATTTCCCGAATCAAGCGGGCAACTTCCGGATGAACATCACAGTCCGGTCCTTTGAAAGCAAAATCGCAGAGATTTTTAGCCGCGCCAAAACCACCGGGAATAAACAGAGCATCCATATCGCTGGCCTTGATGTTAGCAATATCTGAGATATTGCCCCGGGCAATTCGTGCTGACTCTTCGAGAACATTGCGGCTCAGCCCTTCAACCGTTTCGCCGGTGAGATGATTGACGACCGCCTGCTCCATGTCGGGAGCCATCATGACGACTTCAGCGCCGGCCCGGTCAAGAGCGAGCAGGGTAATGACCGTTTCATGGATTTCACTGCCATCATAAACACCACAACCTGAAAGGATGATACCTACTTTTGCCATAAGAACCTCCTGAACTGTATTGAGTTTTTGATAGTGTTAAAGTTGAATCGCATGCCACATAGCAAGCTTATCAAAATGTCCTGGTTTTGTTCATGTGAAGAGTCAATAAATCAGTTTTTTGTATAGAGAACAGCAATTCCCCGGGCAATCTGATCGCCCAGCGCTTTCAGGCTGTGAAGTTCGTTGGAGTCCCAGTAGACCGAGTCTCCGGGTTCGAGGATATGGATTTCCGCGCCGTGGTTGAGCTGCACGCGGCCCTCGAGAATATAGAAGAACTCCTCTCCGGCATGGCGGACTGGTTGGGATTGTTCCGTGTGTGCCGGGTCAAATTCAACCAGAAAAGGCTCCATATGTTTATGTTTTTTGCCGTAGGCCAATGAATGATAAAAGTAAGGTTGAGGGGTCCCACCATGACTTGGCCGCCGGTTCATTCGATTTGCATCTCCAGCCCTGACCACGAGACATTTCTGAGTATTGTCCTCTTCCTCGAAAAATGTCTGCAGCGGAACCTTGAGTGCCTTGGCAATCCTGAGTAAGGTCGCCAGGGGAGGGATAACCTGGTCGTTTTCTATCTGCGATAACAGTGGCTTGGAAAGCTCTGTTGCCTGAGAAAGATCCTGCAGGGTGAGGCGTTGTTTCTGTCTTAAATCACGGATCGTCGGGCCGATCTCCAGTTCCTTGACCTCAGCTCTGAACTCGTCCATTGTCTTCCTTTGCGTGTGGGTTTGGTTTAACTAAACTTTTAGCGTTCATTGTTCCAACAGTCAAGTTTTCATGAGTCGTTCAGGAGTTTGATGCCAGCATGTAGCTATGGTAAACAAGAGCAGAATCAGTTGTTGAATAAATGAGAAGCCAAGTTGATCAGGGGAGCTTTTATGGCGGGAACAGATCCGAAATATAATTTTGAGGCCGTCTTGTTTGATCTCGATGGAACCTTGCTGCGCGTTCAAATGACCGAATTTATACCTCGCTATGTCCGGGCTCTGGCTGCTTATTGTGGTGATCAGGTCAAGCCGAAAAAATTTGAGAAGGCCATGCTCACGGCGATTCGTCATCTGATTCACAGCGAAGGTGACGGCTCGGCTACGAACGAAGAGCGGTTTTATGCTTCAATGCAGTACGAACTTGCTCTTCCAGAGACGTTATTGCGTGAGAGCTTGGCTCATTTTGAACAGAATGGGCTCGCAGAACTTCAGGAATTGATTCGCCCGGTGCCGCTGGCGAAACAGATTATCGCCGAATGTTCTGAAAAAAAAGTTCCACTGGTGCTGGCAACTAACCCGGTTTTTCCCAAGTTCATGATTCAGGCACGGATGCAATGGGCTGAACTGGACGAAGCCTCTTTTACCCATGTGACCAGCTATGAAAACAGCCATTATTGCAAGCCGCAGGCTGGGTACTTTCGAGATATCGCCAAATTACTCGATCTTCCTGTGGAGAAATGCTTGATGGTGGGCAATGACCTCAGCCATGATCTGGCAGCTGTGGGCGTTGGCATGACCACCTACCTCGTCGATACCTGGCTGGTCGAACGCGGCGGGCCGGAATGGCCCTGTGAGTATCGCGGCGACCATGGCGGTCTGCAGAAGTTTTTAGCGGAACATCTCTCCTGACGGGATTTTCTTTAGTATTGACCCTTCCGCACCAACATGAAAAACACAGAACCTTAAAGGGATGGCTCAGTGAGTAAAGTAATGCAAGAAGATATCTATCACGGAAGGATCCTTGATCTGGTTCGTGAAACCCATCGCATGCCTGATAATCGTGAAGCCCGCTTTGAAATTGTCAAGCACCCGGGAGGAGCCGCAGCTCTGCCGGTTATGGATGATGGCCGACTGATGCTGATCCGTCAGTTTCGTCCAGCGGCAGAAGATTATCTGTATGAAGTCCCGGCGGGACGCTTAGAGCCGGGAGAAGAGCCTGCAGGTTGTGTGAGCCGTGAACTTGAAGAAGAGATCGGCTACCGCCCGGAGCAGTTGGAGTCCTTGGGATATGTCTACAGTTCGGTCGGGTTCTGTACAGAAAAAATTTACCTGTTTGTCGCCAGAAACCTGAAGCCGGCGCAGATATCCCATGAACCGGATGAATATATTGAACTGCATGCGGTGGATTTGAATGAAGCACTGGAGATGGTTTCCTGTGGTACGATCACTGATGCCAAAACCCAAATTGCTCTGCTGCGCTATGCCTTGCAGGTGAAAGAAAAGCGATGAAAATGAACCTTGTTGACGACTATCCTACCCCCGTTGATCTGCCTTTCAATCGCGCCAGCCTGGATGCTGATTTTCAGATAGCGACCCCGGATCAGGATCCGGGGGGTAATGGAGTCTGGTTGCTACTGTATGGAATGAATCTGTTGACGGTTGAGGGTGCTGGCGGCCTTCAGTTGCCTGAGGGCGAATCCCCCCTCTTAACCAGTAAGCTTCCGCCCATTTATATTGGCCAGTGGCAAGATCGTCCCTGTCGTTTACTCCCTGTTCCTCCTGATACAGAGTTGCTCCCTCAGTTGTATAAACAGCATTTACGGGCGGTTGAGCCGAAAGTTCCCCTGCCCATGTTGTCATTAGCTGGTGTCGGTCAGATGATTCTTCACTGGGAGCAGACCAGTAGATATTGCGGCAAATGTGGCGAAAAAATGATCAGGCTCAGCGGAGAATGGGGGAAAGAGTGCCGCTCCTGTAATACACATCATTTCCCCCGCATCCATCCCTGTGTCATCGGGTTGGTGATTAAGGGCGACGAAGTTCTGCTGGCACGTAAGTCGGAATGGGCAGACGGACGGTACGGTCTGGTGGCCGGATTCGTCGAGTTCGGTGAATGTCTCGAAGAAGCGATGGCCCGTGAGGTTTTAGAAGAAACCGGGATTGAAATCAGCAATATTCGCTATCTGGGTAGCCAGTCCTGGCCATTCCCCAGTCAACTGATGTGCGGTTTCGTTGCTGATTACGCCGGGGGGGAGATTGAACTGCGGGACAACGAGCTGGTTGATGCAAAGTGGTGTAAGCTGGATCAACTTCCAGCTTTGCCGCCAAAACGGAGCATTGCCCGTCATCTGATTGATCGGGCCGGGGAGTTTCTGCCTGTTTGACAGACCAACTTCTAAGCGACCTATCCAAAAACATATTCTGCGACTATTTCGATATTGCCCCGGGATTATCCGAACAGGGGAGACTACGGCTTGCGATCACCGTAACCCCCGTTCCGGCAACATCCTGTAGAATGATTTGTCCCATCTTAACCGGCGCTTCGATTTCTACATTGTGAAGGACCCGGGCAACCTCAAGAACTTTTGCCTTGGGAACAGCTTCAGTCGTTTTGACCGGTAAGCGCGGCCATAATCCTGTAGGACAGGCAACCGTTGTGCTGACCATTCTACAGGGGTTGAGATATTCCTGCCGGGCATAGTCCTCACCCCGTTTGCAGTTATACCCGGTAATGTCATGTATTTCACCATCAACAGCAGTCAGCTTCAGCTGACAGCTCATCGGGCAGCCGATGCAGGTGAGATTTTTCTTCTCAAGCATCTATGCAACCTCCTGTGAACGGACATCGATTTTTAAATTCTCACCGAAGTAGCGGTCGAGAACCTCCGGGGCAAGAGTCAGGCGGATCATCTCCGAAGGAGTCAGCACGCGGAATTTTTTTTCATAGCGATCACCGATTGTCAGGATACAGTTTTTAACCGGCTGTTTAACCCGGAGATAGATCGTCTGTTTCCGATCCGGGGAAAGGCTTTGAGGCACGCAGGAAGCGATATTAGCTCCTGCCTGAAGGGCAATATTGTCACTGGGGCGACGTCTTCCCGCAGCAACCTCAGCGGCAAATCGACCGGCCCGAGAGGCTTCTTCGGAGACAAAATCAACAATGTCATGCACGTGGAGCACATTGCCGCAGGCGAAGACTCCGGGCAGGGATGTCTCCAGGGTGCTGGTCACCTGTGGACCTCCTGTGGCGGGATCCATACGGAGCCTGAGCTTTGTTGACAATTCATTTTCGGGGATCAGTCCGATGGACAGGAGCAGGGTGTCACAGGCAACTTCCCAGGAGCGTTTGGGGTCAGGGATGTATTGTTCGTTGACCGGCGCTATGGTCAGGCCTTCGACGCGATCGCGCCCATGAATAAAGGCGACGGTTGTAGAAAGGTGCAGCGGGATTGCGAAGTCATCCAGACACTGCACCAGATTGCGGGTCAGTCCGTTGGAGTACGGCTGCACCTCATACACACCAGTGACCTCACAACCTTCAAGAATCAGCCGGCGGGCCATGATCAGGCCGATATCTCCGGAACCGAGGATGGCGATGCGCCGCCCCGGAAGAAGGCCCTTCATGTTGACCATTTTTTGAGCAAGTCCGGCGGTCATAACCCCGGCCGGCCTGAATCCGGGGGTACGAATCGCTCCCCGAGTCCGTTCCCGACAGCCCATGGCGAGAACGACAGCCTGCGCTTTCAGATTCAGATATCCGTAGCGGCTACTGATGATTTCCAGTTGCAGCTCAGGGCTGATATCGAGCACGTAAGAGTCGCTGAGAATCTCGACATCGGCAGACCGGGCACTGTTAATACAACGCTCAGCGTATTCCGGGCCAGTGAGCTCTTCTTTGAAATGGTGCAAGCCAAATCCGCTGTGAATGCACTGATTGAGAATGCCGCCGACCTCAATCTCCCGATCAATAATCAGAATTCGTTCTGCTCCAGCTGCACGGGCTCCCAGTGCAGCGGACAAACCGGCTGGACCCCCACCGACGATGACGACAGTGTATTTTTTCTTCAGTGGATTGTTCATGTCTGATCTCCCACTGGTAACCTCTCCTGTCTGGGTCTGCAAACCTCTGATCCCGGACCGCGTTTGCTGATGTCAGTCAGGGGGATCCCCAACGTTTCAGAGAGAAGATCCATAATCCGTGTCGTGCAGAAGCCCCCCTGGCAGCGACCCATTCCAGCGCGAACCCGGAACTTTACCCCATCAAGGGTGCGGGCTCCATGCCGGATTGCGTACCGGACTTCTGCCTCTGTGACCAATTCACAACGGCAGACAATGCGGCCATATGCCGGATCTCTCATGAGGGCTGCCTGCCGTTCTTTTTTACCCTTCTGGGCAAAGTGAGGCGGGCCATCGACCTCCGCTTCCCAGTCGGTTTTTTCTTCGAGGGCCAGTCCATCGTCCTGAAGCATTGCAGTGACGTAAGTGGCAATGGCTGGTGCGGCAGTAAGCCCGGGAGACTGAATCCCCGCTACATTGTAAAAGCCCTTGATCGGAGTTGGACCGATGACAAAGTCGTTGGTATCAGCGATCGCTCGCAGCCCGGCGAATTCTGTGATCGTGTCCCGCTCAGAAATCGCCGGACAATAGCGGCGCACCGATTCAAATATTTTATGAGCTCCGGCAAAGCTGGTTGAAAGGTCTTCACGGTTTTCAATGTTGTCTGCTGTCGGCCCCACCATAATGGGCCCATCGACTGTCGGGATAATAAGCACGCCTTTGCTGTTGGCGGTGGGCGTAGGAAAAATCAGTCGGGTCACAATCCCCTGCAGTCGGCGATCCAGCAAATATTCTTCACCCTTGCGGGCTACAATTTTAAAGTTATCAGCACCCACCAGCGCCGCAATCTGATCGGCAAATACGCCTGCAGCATTAATAATGATGCGCCCGCGGAAATTTTGTTGCGGAGTCTGGATCGTGAAATTTCTGCCGTCTTTCACAATGTCACTAACGAGGTATCCGCAGAACAGTTCGGCACCGTTTTGCTGGGCACATTCGATGAGTCCGAAGCAGGCTTCATATGGGTTGATGACTGCCGCCGTCGGTGCGTGGAGAGCTTGCAGGATGGTATGACTGAGATTGGGTTCTTCTTTTTGAATCCGCGGTGGCGCCCAGATCTCAAGTCCGGTAACGCCCCTGTCTTCCCCCTGCTTTTTGAGGTTTTCCAGGTACTTTACGTCATCGGGGTTCAGTGCCAGCAGCAGTTCGCCAATGCGGTCAAAACCGAATTTCAGATCCCGGGCCAGGTCGTCCCACATCTGATTGCCGGCCCATTCAAATTTCCCCTTGAAGGTATTCGCAGGGGAGTGATGTCCGGCGTGGATGATCCCCGAGTTAGTTTTGCTGGTGCCAAAACCGACCTCGACCTCTTTTTCGACCAAGGCCAACTTTAGCCTGTATCGTGATAGTTCTCGAGCCAGGGCGCAGCCAACGATTCCACCACCGATGATGATGACGTCATACATTTATGCAGCCTTCCTTGACCGGTTGACGGGGGTTAGCTCACTTTCGTACCCCGTCGGTAGATAATGAAATACACCAGTCCGACAAGAATACTTCCGCCAACTATATTCCCGAGAATGACTGGAACAATGTTGTGCAGGAATCCAACCCAGGTAACGGCGTCGGCCTGGAATGTGGATTGCCCGGTAAGTTTTAACAGGATACCCATCGGGATAAAGTACATATTGGCAATACTGTGCTCAAATCCGGCGGCAACAAAGGCAGAAATCGGAAAGATGATGGCGATAGCCTTGTCGATGACACTGCGGCCGGCCAGCGCCATCCACACAGCCAGGCAGACCAGGATATTGCACAGAATTCCGCGAAAGAAAGCGGTCCAGAAGGGAAGTTCACACTTTGCAGCAGCAATTTTCAGGTATTGTTCAGCAATCAGTCCGTCATTGAGTTGTGGGTGCCCGGAAAAAACAACCAACACTGCAAGTCCCGCCGCACCGATAAAATTAGTGCCGCAAATGATGACCCAGCTGCGTAATAGCTCTGCGGTTGAAAGTTTTCCATCCGCCCAGGCCATCGCCTGAAGGTTATTGCCGGTAAAAAGTTCGGCTCCAGCAACAACAACCAGGATCAGGCCTAAAGAAAAAGCGGCGCCACCCAGAACTTTGCTGACGGCAAATCCGAGTGTGGGATCGGAAACGATCAGCACAAAATAGAGGGCACCCATGCCGATGAAAGCCCCCGCCAGAATTCCAAGCATGACCATTGAAAGAAAAGGCAGGCGCGCTTTGGTGACGCCGATGTTTTCGACGCGCTCGGCAATCTCTTTTGGTGAAAAAGCATCAAACCCATAAATTTCCGACATCAGAAACCTCCTGTCAGAGGAGCAGTGCTGCCTGGAAAATTAACTGTGCAATGTTCTCTCTTAACAATTTATCATTGATTCGGCGCAAAACAATGGGGCGTGAGGGCAATAAAAGGGCGGGGCAACACTTTTTAAGCTTTGATTGATGAAGGCCGGGGAGGCCGGGGAAAGGGCCCAGGGAGCTTGAATTCATGACTCAAGCCCCCTGGTGGGGGTGCGAACGACAGCTAACGTCTGTCGCCCATAATGCGCAACAGCATCAGAAACAGGTTGATGAAATCAAGATAGAGTCTGAGGGCGCCGAGGATAGCGGCTTTGTGCCGCTCCTGGCCGCTGGAAAACCCGGCCTGGCCGATCTGCTTGATTTTTTGGGTATCATAAGCAGTCAGTCCAACAAAAATGAACACGCCGACGTAGCTGGTAATCCAGTAAATCATTGCGTTATTGAGGAACATGTTGACCACCGAGGCGATGATGATTCCCACCAGACCCATGAACAGAAAACTGCCGAATCCGGTCAGATCGCGCTTGGTGGCATACCCGTACATGCTCATGGCGGCAAAGGTTCCCGCTGTGACCAGAAAGGCACTGACGATAGAACTGTTGGTGTAGATCAGGAATATCGCTGCGAAAGTCACCCCGTTCAGGGCAGAATAGCCGAGGAACATCAGCGTTGCAGTTGCTGCGCTGATACGATTAATGGCTGCCGACATGGTAAAAACCAGGGCCAGTTCAGCAATGATCAGACCGTAGAAGATCATCCGATTGCCGAAGATAAGCTGCTGTGCCGACGGACTTGAGAGCATGAAAAATGCGGCTAGGGCCGTGACGCCGAGTCCGGCGGTCATCCATAGATAAACTTTCTGGAAAAAGGTATTGGTAACGCTGATAGATTGACTATCGGTATAGATTCCATTTTGTTCGTACATTGAAAAGATATCCTTTGTAATGAGAATAGAGTATTTCCGTTTATGCTTTCCAGGATCCCCATGCCAAGCAGATCCAGCCGGCCAGGAAAGCCAACCCGCCGATCGGGGTGACTGCTCCCAACCATTTTATGCCAGTGAGACTCAGCAGGTAAAGACTGCCGGAAAAAATAAGAGTGCCGATGACAAACATCCAGCCGCCGGTATTAATAAGTTGTGAGGGCCATTTGGTCAAGGCCCAGGCGGCAGCTATCAGGGCAAAGGCGTGATACATCTGGTAGCGTACACCGATTTCAAAAATCGCCAACTGGTCAGGGTTTAATTTGCCTTTCAACCCATGAGCAGCGAATGCCCCAGCAGCAACCCCTATACAAGCTGACAGGGAGCCAATAATGAAGAACAGCCGTTCCATATTAAATTTGTCCTGATCGATTTAGGGAAAATGATGTCGTTAATATACGCTTCCATGAACCACGGCGGCAAGTCAAGACGACCACAACTCATAAATGTTTTTGTCACCGGACAAACAAAAGCCGCAGCCTTCGAGAGTGGGGGTGCGGTTTTTGTTACTCTAAGAAGGTGTTTTTCGGCGATATGTCCCCTGGATGCTCCCTTTAGATAAACACAAATATTACGTTTAAAGCGTTCTCCGATTTTTTATTTCAATTCAAAAGCAACTTTGATGACTGCTTGATACTCATTGATTTTACCATCATCTCCAATGTGGCCACGGATCTCCTGCACCTCAAACCAGGAAAGTTTTTCCAAGGATTGCTGTGCCCTGGTCACCGCCTGCTGAATCGCACCCTCGATGCCCTCATTAGAGACGCCAATCACTTCAACCTTTTTGTAGGTCCTGCCCTGTCCATAGGTCATGGTCTGCTCCTTTCGCGCATAATTTTGAAATCAACCATTTATTTGAAGGGTATCACCACAATTCATTCTGTAAACTCGAAACTGCGAGTTTCAGATCAAGGGAGTTTATCTTTTATCAGTGTTCAATGTTTTCGACTCCCGGCCTGGGACCTGGTGCTCCAGGGAGTCTATCGACGCCAGCAACAATTCGACGCGGCGATTGAGATGGCGCGAGACATTAAATATTACCTTTAGGGTTATTATTTGACAACAAAGTGGAATAAATAATGTAGAAGGCGCTGATCTTCGGTAGAATTAAATGGACGTAAAAGGAGGAAGTTAGTGGTTACAAGATCGAATGAATTCAACATTGGGATAATAGGAAAATAATACCAATAAAGAAATTATTCAGTATTGTGTCCCCCGAATTATAGGACGGACGGACTCTTTCAATAACCTGATAGGGCTGATATGAATTCTCCTTTGTTGATGGTGAAAGTCGAATGTTATGCCGGATATCGGGGTGAAGAAACACCGCGCCGCTTTTATATCGGGAAGCGTTGCATCGAAGTCACGACTGTCCTTGATCGCTGGTTGGCTCCGGATCACCGCTATTTCAAATTACAGGGCGATGACGGTGGGATCTACATCCTACGCCACGACACAATTGCTCATCACTGGGAATTAACCATGTTTGACAGGACTTCAGAATCTGGGCTTGTTTGAACCTACGGGATATGGAGACATAATGCTGAATAATTCATTGATATTATGTCCCCCGAACCCTTGCGACCAAGCCGAAATCCTTCCTACGCCTGATCAAAGAAAACCGTCGGTTCCCGGATCGACAACCGGCTTCATTTCTTTTATCAAAAAGAAAACGCAAGCAAAAGAAACGACCCCAATGTCCCCGTCTGCCATCGTCTATGACGACGGCTGATTCCTTCCGCTACGCAAACCCTCGGCGCGCTCGCAAAACTTGACCTTCGGTCTGCGGACATTCTTCGCTTGTTCCGGCGAGGCTTCGCTCCGCTCCAGCGATTCGTCCGAGAGCCCGGCAGGCCCGGCTGAAAAGGCCGGCAAGAAGATTGATCAGTCGGTCGAGTCGGTCAAACAGACCTCGAAAGAAGCGCTGGAAAAAGCCGGTGAAATGGTCGATACGGCCAAGGAAAAGGCGGTTGAGGCGGGCAAGGCGACCGTCGATGCGGCCAAGGATGCTGCCGCCACGGTTGAAGAAAAGGCTGAAGAGGTCGGTTCCGCAGCCAAGAAAAAAGCGGCTGCCGCGGGAAAGGTGACGGCTGATGCGGTCAAGGATGCCGCTGCCACTCTTGAAAAAAAAGCCGGGGATATCAGCAAAAAAATGGAGGGCGCCGCGACAGACAGTCACGATTGATGTGGGCCTGACGGATCGCGGCGATATCCTGTTTTGCTGGTGCGTGTGTGTTATTCCGTGATGATTTCGATCTCCGGTGGATCGGAGAGCGCTTTTTTCACCGAACACATTCCTGCAGCGCGGATCACGGCCTTGCGGTATTTATCCGGGAATCCCTCGGGAAGTTGGATGGCTATGTTGATTTTTTCCAGGCGACGGGTCTCTTCATTGCGCTCGATATCGAGAGTCATGGTCATGCCCTCGGTCGGCAGTTCACGTTGCTGACAGAAACGCTGGACGTAAAAACCGGCACAGGTGACGATAGAGGCCAGAAACAGCATGTAGGGTTCCGGGGCTGAATTGGCTCCGCCGTTTTCTTCCGGCTGATCGGTTTTGATGAGAAAGCCGTCGGCATGTGCGTCGACGGCGGCACCTCCGGGAAACGTGACTGTAACTGCAGACATAGATTTATTCTCCTTTTGTTTTGTCACTGTTCAAAACAGAAATACTGTATTCAGTGTGTTGGATGATTCGATTGACACAATTTTCAGTCCCCGAACAGTTGATTCATATTGCTGAAAAAATTGTTGGCACTGACAGTCTCCTGTTCGGGGGTGCTGGCCGGCGGCCGCGCACTGTCCACTGTTTTCAACAGGGCCTCCGGGATTTCACTGAGAAAACGACTCGGCTCACGTTGTTCCAGTTTGCCATATTTTCTACGTTGGCGGGCCCCCAGAAGAAATAACTGTTTTTGCGCCCGGGTGATGCCGACATAGCAGAGCCGGCGCTCTTCATCGATATCAAAGGTTTCGTAAATCGATTTTTTGTGCGGCAGAAACCCCTCTTCCATCCCCGCCAGGAAGACGACCGGGAATTCAAGTCCTTTGCTGGAATGTAAACTCATCAGGGTCACGGCATCAACCGACAGCTGACTTTCTTTATCATTTCTCCCTGAACTGTCGTCATCTGCCAGAGAAATCCGTTCAATAAAGCCGCTCAGCGTTGGCTGCGGACTGCGTTCGAGATAGGTTGCCATACTATTGAGAATTTCTTCCTGGTTCTCGACCCGCCGCCGTGCGACCAGTGGGTCTTTTTCCTGACGGTAGATCTCATCCGCCAGCTTTAACTCGGCGAGCAACTCCTGCAGCGTTTCGCGGAGGCGGAGGGGCTGTTTAAAGCGTTTCTGGAAGCGATTAATCAGGCTGACAAATGTCGTGATCGCTGCCCGTGTTTTGTCATTGATATCCGGTAAATTACAGGAATCTTTAAGGACTTTCCACAGCGGAATTGTGCTGCTGGCAGAATAGCGAATAATTTTGTCAATACTGCTCTCACCGATACCGCGCTTGGGATAGTTGAGGATGCGCAGCAGGCTGACCTCGTCTGCTGGATTCAAAATAACCCGCAGGTAGGCGATGACATCCTTGACCTCTTTGCGGTCATAAAATTGTTGCCCACCGATCAGCACGTAAGGGATGTTTTCGTAGCGTAACTGCTCTTCAAAACTCCGCGACTGGCTGTTGGTTCGGTAAAGGATGGCAAAATCACCATAGCTGAGTTTGGAACGATACCGCTCCGCGTGGATGCGTTCGATGACCTGGCTGGCTTCATCCTCGCTGTCTTCACAGAGCAGGTATTCGATATCTGTGCCGCTGCCGCTGCTGGTCCAGAGTGATTTCTCCCGGCGTTTCTGATTGTTTTTAATAACTGCGTTGGCGGCGTTGAGAATATTACCGCTGGAGCGGTAGTTCTGTTCCAGCTTGATCACTTTGGTGCCGGGAAAATCTTTTTCAAAATCGAGAATATTAGCCACATCGGCGCCACGAAAAGCATAAATCGACTGATCATCATCGCCAACAACGCAGAGGTTGTTGTGCCCCCCCGCCAATAATCTGAGCAGGCGGTACTGGACCGGATTGGTGTCCTGGTACTCATCGACCATCTGGTACTGAAAAAGTTCACGGTAGTGGTCCAGCAGGTCGGTATGCTGTTCCAGAAGCTGTACAGTAAACATTAAAAGATCATCGAAATCGACGGCATTATAAGCCTTGAGGGCACTTTGGTAGCGCGGGTAGACCATGGCCGTTAATGCTGACAGCGGATCGCGGTCGTTCGGCTGGTAATCAGAAGCGGTGACCAGTCTGTTCTTGGCCCCACTGATTCGCCAGAGGACCTGTTCAGCATCAGCTGAACTGCTCTCATTGCTGAGTTCTCTGAGTAATTCCCGAATTAATCGTTGTTGGTCTGCCGCGGCGTAGATGGAAAAATTATTTTTGAATCCCAAACGCTCGATATGACTTTTCAGAATGCGTACGCAGAGGGAATGAAAAGTGGCGATGATCATTCCTTTGGCATCCGTCTTCCCCACCAGCTCCTGCACCCGCTCGCGCATTTCGCGGGCCGCCTTATTGGTGAAGGTGACCGCTAGAATCTGATGCGCCGGAACGCCTTGCTGCAACAGGTTGGCAATACGGCAGGTAATGACCCTGGTTTTGCCTGAACCAGCGCCAGCCAGCAAAAGCAGCGGGCCCTTTTGGTGCAGGGCAGCAGAGCGTTGTTGTGGATTGAGGTTGTTGAGATCAAACATCGGAAAGCTATCAGGGTTGATGAGTTCAGTTCAGTGAAAAGCGAAGGACGGAAGATATCATAAATGGAAGCTTAGCCGCAAACCGATTTGGCAGTTGCGATTTGTTCATTAACTTATTGCATCAGGCTTTTCCTTTTGCTAGATTGCGCGCCATGTTTAGATTAGTGATTTTAGTCATCAGTATTGTTTGGGCCTCGTTGCTACTGATTTCCTGGAGTGGAGCCAGCCCGGCTCTGGAATCCCAGGAAACGGTTGTCATCACTTCAACCCACTCCTGAACCGTTTTTCTCCCGATTCTGATCTTCGCAGTTGCGAGGCGTACGGGCATTCCTCATCCGCCCTCACCAGCGTAACTTATCACCCTGCTTTGAGCCTCTACGCTCTAACTCTGCATCAATCGCGTTGAGAACTTCCCACTTGTTCATTGACCAGATCGGTGCCAGTAGAATATCGCGTGGGCCGTCGCCGGTAAGGCGCTGAATCAGGGTTTCCGGTGGAAGGCGCTCAATAAAATCGACCACCAGTTCAACATATTCCTGCATCTCCAGCATCGGTACCTGTCCCTGTTTATAAAGCTCACCCAGTGGGGTCCCGTTGAGAATATGCAACAGGTGCAGTTTAACCCCGTCGATCTTCAGCCGTGCTAACTCATCTGCTGTGGCGAGAATGTCATCACGGGTTTCTCCCGGCAGCCCAAGGATCACGTGTGCGCAGATCCCTAAATCGCGTTGCTTGGCACGTTGATAGGCATCGAGAAAACAGGCGTAATCATGGCCCCGCTGGATGTAGTTCAGAGTTCGATCATGGATGCTCTGGAGCCCCAACTCGAGCCAGAAGTAAGTGCTTTGCTGGTATTCCGCGAGCAAATCGAGCACCGGATCAGGCAGGCAATCCGGGCGGGTGCCGATGGCCAGTCCGACCACATCTTCAACCGCCAGGGCTTGATCATAACAGTTGCGCAAGTGGTGAACCGGCCCGAAGGTATTGGAAAACGGCTGAAAATAAGCGATGAACCATTTGGCTCGGTATTTCCTGCGCATCAACTCTTTGGCCGGCTCAATTTGTCCCGCAATAGTTGCGCTACGCTCTATGCCCACTGCGCCGGAGCCACCGGGATCGCAGAAAATACAGCCATGATTCTCCCGGCCACCCTGACGGTTTGGACAACCAAAACCAGCATCAACAGAGATTTTATGAACGCGGCCACCGAAGCGTTGTTTCAAATAGGTGGAATAGAGGTTGAAAGCTTTTTCTCGCATGGGCGGCACTATGCCAGTTCGCTATCATGGAGACAAGTCAGTTCTTTTGTCCTGTTTGTGAAATAATGGTAAAAATGATTTTCTAATTGCCGCTGACAAATTTTTGTTATCAGCGTATTCTTACAACTCTAATCCCCTTCAGCTGGCAATGCCAATAGCGGGCTGTCTGCAGGGAGGATATGAAATGTTTCAGGAAATAAGGATCACAGATGATCAAAGCTGTTGAGCTTAAAAACAATAATCCTTTAAAAATTTGTATTCTCTGGCACATGCATCAGCCCGATTACCGCGACCCGGTCAGCGGACAGACTCTGTTGCCCTGGACCTGGTTGCATGCGGTTAAAGACTACGGCGAAATGCTGGAGACCATTGTTGAAGTTGGTGCCCGGGTGACCCTGAACCTGGTGCCCTCCCTGCTGGAACAACTGGAACGTTATGCCAATGGCGAGGATCAGGATCTCTGGCTTGAATTGCTCACCCGCAAGCCTGAGGCATTGGCCGATACTGAGCGCCAGTTTATGGTGGAACATTTTTTCTCGGTCAACAAGGAAACCCAGATCCTTGCCCATCCGCGCTATCATGAGCTCTTCCTCCAGAGTGGTGGTGGCGCGCGGCCTGATGCCCAGAGTTTTAGCGAGCAGGATCTGCTTGATCTGCAGGTCTGGTTCCTCCTGGCCTGGACTGGTTCTCATCTGCGGCGAAAATCTCCGCTGATTGCGGAACTGCTGCAACAGGGGAAACTTTACCGTGAAGAGCAGAAACAGCAATTGCTGGTCTGCTGTCATGATGAGGTGAAAAGGACGCTTCTGTTTCATCAGCAGTTGGAAAAGAGTGGCCAGATAGAAATATCGGTCACTCCTTATGCCCACCCTATTCTGCCGCTATTGTGCGATCTGCATACAGCCCAGGAGCCCAGCCCCGGACTCCCCCTGCCGGCGGACGAATTTCGTTATCCTGAGGATGCCCGGCTACAGGTTCGTGAAGGACTGAAAACGGCTGAGCGAATTTTTGGAGAGTTCCAGCGTGGAATCTGGCCCGCAGAAGGGGGCGTCAGTGATGCGGCTGTTAAAATTATGGCCGAAGAAGGCGCGCTCTGGGCGGCCACCGACGAGGACATTCTTGCCCGCAGTCTTGATGGTGGACTTGCTGACCGTAGTAAGCTTTATCAGCCTTACCGGTATCATGGCCTGCCCTTGCTGTTTCGTGATCGAGAGCTCTCCGACCGCATTGGTTTTCTCTATGCCGCATGGGATAGCACAGAAGCGGTCAACGATCTATTGCAGCGCTTACAGCGGATTGCCCAGCAGGCCCCCGGCGGAACCGTAGCCATCATTTTAGATGGGGAAAATTGCTGGGAACGCTATGAGGACAACGGCTACCCTTTCCTGCGGGATTTCTATCTGGCTTTACAGCAGGCTCCCGAGTTGGAGATGATGACCATCAAGGATGCGCTGCAGCAGAGTGATCCGGTGTCTCTGGACCGGTTAGCTGCCGGCTCATGGATCCGTTCTGATTTCACCACCTGGATCGGTCATCCGGAAGAGAACTTGGCCTGGGAACTGCTCCATCATGCCCGCAAAGAGGCTTTAACCGATGAAGTGCAAGCTGCACTTGATCATCCTGAGGAGCCTCTCAGCGATCTCGTCCGTGAACTTCTGCGGGCCGAAGGGAGCGATTGGTTCTGGTGGTACGGTGATGAACATGCTTCAGCGCAGGCCGAGATCTTTGATCGGCTGTTCCGCCGACATTTGGAAGGTCTGTATCATTTGCAGGGTCTTTCTGCCCCTGCTCAGTTATATCAAGCAATTAAGCCCGTTTCCATAAAGGCGGCAGGCTTTGAACCGACGGCCTGCTTTTCACCCAGCATTGATGGCCTGATTGGAGATTACTTTGAATGGCTGGCGGCCGGATGTATCGAACTGTCCGTTGGCGGAGCGATGTATGCCAGTAGCGAGAGTCTGAAAAAACTTCACTATGGTTACGATGCGGAACAGCTCTACTTCCGTGTCGATCAGGCCGATATGATTGAGCGGCTGGGTGGACAAAAAGGCATCTTTGAAATTCGCGTAACGGTTAAAGATCTCTTCCATATTCGTTACAGTTTCAGCGACAACAGTCTCGAAATTTCTTGTGCGGGACAGGCGGTGGCAACAGGTTTAGCAGCGCGTGATCAAGTGCTGGAAATGGCGGTGCCGTTGAAAGCTTTGCAGTTGCATCCGGGTGACATGGTCGGTCTGAGTTGTCATATTTATAAGAACAACAGAGAGAATGGCCGTTGGCCAACGGAAGGGAGTGCCAGTTTCTGCTATCGGGGTTCTGTCCTGGATGAGGAAAACTGGCTGGTTTAAAGCTGAGCCTGTTGTCCATCCATAGCTTCAGGTTGATGAAAACAGTTTTTACGTTGAAAGGATAAAAAGCATTGTCTGAATTACGCTGGGACCCATTAAAAAATAACTGGACGATTATGTCTCTGGGACAGGGGCGGCGGCCGCAGGACTTTTGGCAACAGCACGACCCCCTCTCAAAGGGTTTCTGTCCTTTCTGCCCAGGGAATGAAAGTAAAACCCCGCTGGAGATTTATACTCACCGTCCCGGCGGCAGTGCGCCGAATCAGCCAGGCTGGCAGGTCAGGGTTATCCCAAATAAGATTCCGGCTCTGGGGATAGAGGGGGAACTCGACGCCAGGGCAGAGGGGCTTTACGATCGGATGAACGGGATCGGTGCCCATGAGCTCATCATCGAAACTCCGGAACATGAAACCCCGATGGCTGATTTAAGTGTCGATCAGATCACGGAGGTTTTGAAAGCATATCGGACCCGGATGCTTGATCTGCGTAATGATAGCCGCTTTAGCTATATATTTATCTTCAAAAATTGCGGGATTGGCGCTGCCGCCAATATCCCGCACTCGCATTCTCAGTTGATTGCGGTTCCTTTGATCCCACCGCTGATCGCGACCGAACTTGATTGCTGCCGGGAGCATTTTCAGAGAAAAGAACGCTGTCTGGTTTGTGATCTGATCCGGCAGGAAAGAGCAGGGAAAGAGCGGGTCGTCAGTGATGACGGAAGCTTTCTCGTTTATGCTCCCTATGCTTCCCGCTTTCCTTTTGAACTGATGATTACGCCGCTGGAACATCATCATGATTTTGCCGCTCAGACTGACAAACAGCTGCAATTGCTGGCCGGAACTTTGCGTGCTTCTTTGCAGCGCCTCAGATCTGTGCTGAGAGATCCGCCATACTCTCTGATTTTGCACAGTGCCCCACCAATGCATTCACGCTGGGGTCGCCCCGACTATTGGGCCATGTTGCCATTAAATTATCACTGGCATATCGAGCTGGCGCCTAAACTGACGCGGATGGCCGGTTTTGAATGGGGTTCAGGGTTTCATATCAATCCGACCGCGCCGGAAGAAGTGGCAGATTTTTTACGTCATGCCGACCTCAATAAGATCACATTATGACAGTCGCATTTACCCAAAAATATTACCCGCTCGGGCTGCAATGTGGCCGCAAGGCCTGGGATACCACCAGACTAACTCCTCTGTTTGCTAAGGCCCCGCGCCCGGAACGCACCTTTTTCCGTCATCTGCTCGCTGATCATCTGCGTGAATTGAACGCTGCGCCTTTAACGGCTGCGGGAATGGAGCTCTGGGCCACGTTAAATGATGTTTTACGCTATGTGGCTGATGACTTTCTTTCCCGGCGGGGTTTTCGTATTGAGAACAATCGAGCCCGGGTTGGTGATCGGGAGCTTGAGCTGAAGGGGGTGGACGAACTTTTTCAGCAGTATCTGGAATGTTTCCCTGTCCCAGATGTTGAATTAAAGCAAGTTGACTCAAGCGGATTGATCCGCTTATTGAACGCGCAAAAACAGCTCAAAGAGCTGCTGCTTGAGCTTGTTCTGCTCTATATTCAGAACCAGAATCCGGCATTGCAGTCGGCGCGGGAATTATTCGCGGCTGAGGAACAGCAGCTCCAGGAGCTCAGTGGGTACCGCCAGCAGCTTGAGGCCCTTGATCAGGCGCTGCCGCTGATCGATGATGGGTTCAATTCGCAACCTCAAACCCTGCTGGCCCGCTTGTTGGAGCCACTACGCCAAGGGGAAACCCTCCAGAAGCAGTTGAATATTCTCCGCCAGGTCTGGGCTGATATCTTGCCAGAAACCCTTTTGAACCGGATTTCTGCGGCTTTTGAACAGCTAGAAAAAGAGGGTTTTCAACCCGGTTTTCCGGGTGAACCGGAAACTACCCCAATGGATCCATCAGTTTTTTTGGCGGACGAATATGCCGATTTTACTGTTGATCTGGACTGGATGCCGCGCACTGTTCTGCTAGCAAAATCAACCTATGTCTGGCTGGAACAGTTGTCGCGAAAATATCGCCGGTCGATCAGAACTCTAGACCAGATTCCGGACCGCGAGTTGGATGATCTGGCGGCCTCTGGTTTTTCAAGTCTTTGGCTGATCGGCCTCTGGCAACGCTCTAACGCCTCGTTGAAGGTCAAAAACCTCTGTGGACAGTTGCAGGTGGCTGCTTCGGCCTATGCAATCGATGATTACCGTATTGCCGGCGACATTGGCGGGGATGCGGCTTTTGAATCTTTGCGCCACCGTTGTCAGAGTCGTGCTATCGACCTGGCCTGTGATGTGGTGACCAATCACACCGGGATCGAATCAGCGCTGTTACGTGATCATCCTGATTGGTTTATTCAATTACCACATCCCCCTTATCCTGGATATCAGTTCACTGGC
>JAPHSA010000013.1 GCA_026193235.1 Deltaproteobacteria bacterium
CACGGACGTGCCGCCATATTTTTGTACTACCAGGGCCATAAATGTCCTCATCCTCCTTATTGTGTAAAACCAATAGCCGTTGTCTGTAGCTATCAGTACCTGTAGTGCCTCTACGCCGAAAAATCTACTTAATTATTGGGATACTGTGGCTTTCCACGGATCCCGATCTCTTCGAGAAAAAGCGCTGCCTAATGCATCCTTTAACTCGATTACCAGTTTTTCACTTTCTGCTCCACGGGCAACAAATACCAGCTCGCGTTGATTTTCATCCAGTCGCTGCAAACTGACCCAGAGGCCATTCACATGATTTCTTTCAAGCTTTTCCGGCCACTCAACCAAAGCGACACCAGACCCATGGGCATAATCGTCAAAACCCAGTTCAATCAGCTCATCCGGGTCGGAAAGGCGATAAAGGTCAAAATGGTACAGCTCGAGACGTGCAGAATAATGATTCATCAGGGTAAAGGTTGGACTGGTAATCGGGATCTGCATCTCGACACCCAATCCACGAGCAATCCCACGTGCCAGAACCGTTTTCCCCGCACCCAAGTCCCCTTGCAGCAGAATCAGGGCTGGACTCTGAAGCACCTGGCCCAGGATACGCCCAATTTCCTGTGTCTGTGCCTCTGTGGCACTGACAACCGCAAAAGAACACAAATCAGTCCTCCAGAACGCGAATAAGATCGAGTCGGCTGACAACACCGATCATCTCATCCCCTTCAATGACCGGGAGCAAGTGAACCTTATGCTGGCTCATCAATCCGGCCAGATCACGTGTTGTCATGTCCGCAGTGCAGGTTATCGGATTTTTTTGATACAACTCTCCAACGGTGGTTGCCGTAACCCGGTCGACCTGTTCTTTAAAACGCTTTTCACTATTCAGATAAAAAACTCCGTCAAATAAAGCCATCACTGTGGGAATATGCAGTGGTTTCTGTTGTTCGATCAAATCAGTTTCACTGATAATCCCCAGTAGCTTCCCGGCTGGATCGAGCACCGGTATGTTACTGTAACGGGTCTTGACAAAAATCTTAGCCAATTCCTTTAAGCTGGTCTCAGTGGAAACCGAGACCACATCCTTGGTCATAATATCGCGTGCTGTCAACATACGCGGGCTCCTTTCACCAGTTCTTGACGGGCAACCGGTAGTTGAGGGAGAAGGTCAGATGCCGTCATACCGGCCGTGCCATTCAATTCGGCAACCAATTCCGCCGCACGGCCATGCAACCAGGCCCCTAGAGATGCAGCAGAAAAAGCATCCAAGCCTTGAGCCAGAAGTCCGCCAATTAAGCCGGTCAGGACATCGCCGCTACCCCCACTGGACAGGCCATCGTTACCACTGGAATTAATATTAACCCGACCATCGGGGGCAGCAATGACTGTTCGTGATCCTTTGAGCAATAGGACAACAGCATGCTGCGAAGCGAACTGTTTGGCAATCTCAAAACGATCTGCTTCGATCTCCCCCACTGTCAACCCAGTTAAACGGGCCAGTTCACCGGGATGTGGCGTCAGGATAATATTCCTGTGTTGCGCGGCCTGCAAGCAATCAATTTGCCCCGCGAGCAGATTGATCCCATCGGCGTCAATCACCAGCGGTAATTGACTTGATGTCACCAGCTTGTTGATGATCACAGCCAGGTCATCAGTCACCCCGAGACCCGGGCCAATGGCGAGGGCCTCTCGATCCACCAGAAGTTGATTAAGCGACGCCAGCGAATCGATGGAAAGCGATCCATCTCGATCTGCCAGTGGATAGCTCATTGCCTCGGTTAATTTGACTTCCATAATATCATGAACCGCAGCCGGAGTGCCGACTGTCACCAGGCCGCAGCCACTGCGAGCAGCTGCATTCCCTGCCAAAGCAGCTGCTCCGGTCTTTCCCGGGGACCCCGCCAGAACGAGAAGGTGACCGAACTTTCCCTTATGACCCACAGCAGAGCGCTCCGGCAACAGGGTCCGTGCAGAAATCATATCCAGCAACTGAACCTGACTCGGCAGTTCCTGCCGTCCAATGCGCGGTATTCCGATATCGACGACCTCAAGCTGGCCGGCACAACCAGCCCCTGGTTGACTGGCGTGCCCAATCTTTGCCTGATCAAAAGTGACCGTCAGGTCAGCCTGCACAGCCAGACCGCAAACCCTGCCATTTGAACCATCAACTCCCGACGGGATGTCGACGGAAAAAACTGCTGCGGATGAATCATTAATCATACCGATCGCTGCGGCCTGCAAACCTCGAACTTCGGAATTCAGTCCTGTGCCGAAGATAGCATCGATAATCACCTGTGGCGGCGTTTCAGAAAATTCCTGTTTCAATTGCTCAGAGTTGCTGACAAAGCTGATGGCTAATCCCAGCTTACGCATGATCTTTAACATCACCCCTGCATCGCCGGTAATCGTCCCCTCATCAGCCAAAACAAGTGTTCGCACCTGCCAGCCAAGGTCACTGAGCACCCGGCCCATGACATAGCCATCTCCACCATTATTCCCTTTACCAGCTAGGACAAAAACCGGGCCAGGAAAAGACCTGCTGAATTTCTGAATAAACTGCTGGCAGCAGGCGCGACCGGCGTTTTCCATCAACAGGACTCCAGGGATCCCACGACCGACTATTGCCTGACGGTCGATTTCCATCATTTCACTGGCACTGCAGAGTCGCATCAGGCCTCCAGAACTACTGTGGCGACAGCATAGTTGCCATCGTGAGAATAACTGAGGTGAGCCGTATGGGCACCGCGATCTTTCATCAATTCAGCCGCTTTGCCGCTAAGTTCCAGAGATGGACAACCAAGATCATCCCGGACAACCTGGATCTGTTGCCAGGCCAGCCCATCACGCAAACCGGTTCCCAGAGCTTTTAAGAAAGCTTCCTTGGCGGCGAAGCGGGCCGCAAAATATGGAGCAGGATCGCGCATTTTCAATGAGTATTCCCGTTCACCAGTGCTGAATATCCGCGTCAGAACCTTATTCCCCGGCTCGAGAAACTTCCTGAAACGATCAACCTGAGCCAGATCAGTACCAATCCCGACAACTGCCAAGAGTCACCTCTTCAATAATTGCAACATTTCTCGTACAGCTTGACCCATCCCCACCAAAACCGCACGCGAAACGATACTATGGCCGATATTAAATTCTTCGATACCGGCTAACGCAACAACCGGCCCGATATTTCGATAATCCAGTCCGTGCCCGGCATTAACGCCGAGGTTCAGTTTTTTGGCTGCACTGATCGCTAGCTCAATCCGTTGAAGCTGCTCACGACGCTCCACTGAACTCCCCACTTCGCAATAGGTCCCAGTATGGATTTCTATATAATCAGCGCCAACTTTGTGACTGGCGCGGATTTGATCGATATCCGGTTCGACAAACAGACTGACCACAATTCCTGCCTGTTTAAGCAGAGCAATCTTCTGTTTCAAAGTCGATTGCAACAAAGCAACATCCAGACCGCCTTCGGTCGTCAATTCATGTCGCCCTTCCGGAACCAGGGTGACGGCGTCGGGAAGAATTTTTAGAGCGATAGCGACCATTTCATCAGTCATGGCCATTTCCAGGTTCAATCTGGTTTTAACCGTCTGCCGTAAAATTTCAACATCGCGATCCTGAATATGCCGGCGATCTTCTCGCAGGTGAACAGTAATACCATCGGCGCCCGCAAGTTCTGCCAGAATCGCAGCAGCGACCGGGTCCGGTTCAGAAACACCGCGAGCCTGGCGAATTGTTGCGATGTGATCGACATTAACTCCCAGCTTTATCAATTTATAGCTCCACAGCTTCTCTGCGCGAAAGAATCAGGCCCCAATTTGCCCGCGTACGGCATCGGCAATCTGCCCAGCAAGCATCTCAATCCGCTGCTGATCTTCCCCCTCAATCATGACCCTCAGCAATGGTTCGGTCCCGGAGTAACGAATGAGCACTCGACCCTTATCCCCAAGTTCCGCCTCAACATTATCAATGAGCTTTTTAAGTGGTGGGATTTCTTGTAAATCAGTCCGTTGCCGCACTGGTACATTAACCAGAACCTGGGGCAAAGAAGTCATCACCTGTGCCAATTCCGAAAGTGGCTTCCCGCTTCGCTGGATAATTGCCAAGACCTGTAATGCGGAAAGGATACCGTCACCAGTGGTATTGTGATCAAGAAAAATCATATGCCCGGATTGCTCACCTCCAAGGTTGTAACCTCCTTTGAGCATTTCCTCGACCACATAACGGTCGCCAACCGCAGTGCGGAGAACCTTTCCCCCAACTTTTTTCATGGCAATTTCAAGACCCATGTTGCTCATAACCGTGGCGACAACAGTCTTTTTCTTCAGCTGACCGCCCTTGATCATTTCGCTCCCGCACAGAGCCATGATGTGGTCACCATCAACCTCTTCGCCTCTTTCATCAACAAAAATCACCCGATCGGCATCACCGTCCAGAGCCATCCCCAAATCAGCACGGTACTCACGAACCTTCTCCGCCATAATTTCTGGATGTAATGACCCACAGCCCTCATTGATATTCGTTCCATTCGGCGATACTCCAAGCGAAATAACTTCCGCTCCTAACTCAGTCAGCACAGCCGGTGCGACCTTATAGCCGGCGCCGTGGGCGCAATCGAGGACAATTCGCAAACCCTGGAGGTCCAGATCTTTGGGGAACGTGTTCTTGAGGAATACCACATAGCGTCCGATAGCATCATCAATCCGATAGGCCTTACCAACATCATCAGCTATAGGCCGCAACTCATCAAGCCGATGGTTTATGATCAGATCTTCAATTTTTAATTCCAGCTCATCCGGCAGTTTAAACCCATTTTTGGAAAAAAACTTGATACCGTTGTCCTGATAAAGATTATGCGAGGCACTGATCACAACACCAGCATCGGCGCGCATCGATGAAGTGATAAAAGCAATTCCCGGTGTCGGCAAGGGTCCCACGACCAGAACATCCACACCCATCGAACAGATTCCTGCTACCAGAGCATTCTCAATCATATAACCGGAAAGCCGCGTGTCTTTGCCGATAACTATACGATGCCGGCGCTTGCCACCATTTTTAAACACAAAAGCCGCTGCCCGCCCAAGTTGCATCGCCATTTCGGTGGTCATCGGCTCGATGTTAGCTACACCTCGTACCCCATCGGTTCCAAATAGTTTTTTCTCCATTGGTTCCCTATCCCCTTCTGTGTCCATTATTTTGTCTTTTGCTGGTCAAATTTTTCATCTTCCAGCGCAGGCAGGGCTTCTACTGCCTGAATTTCAACCTGCACCTCAGTGGTCTTATCATCTTTCAGATAAGTGTAGGTACCACGATGCACCAATGGAACTATGACTGAAAAACCCTCATTGACACCACCTAGATCAACTTCTTCGGTGGTCACCTCAGTGACCGACTTCAACTCGGTTTCCGCTCCCTCAACGAGCACGTTATCGGGAAGCGCCATAATCCGGCCAATCTGAAACCCCGGCAAGGGCTCTCCGGTCAGGGCAATCTTGATCGGCACCTTCTTGCTCTTGATCCGTTCCAATTTGAGATCGATGAAAGACGGTGACAGCCGGGTCACGCGTAAACCGCTGGGAAGGTTCAAACGTTCTTCCAGCCGCTTAAATGTCGTCAGGCCGGGTTTAAGGTCGATCAAATCAACAATAATGCTGATATCGTTCGGACTGATTTTCATCAACAGGGTTCTCGGCCCGCTCACCCGAACATCGACCAGGCTCGGCACCTCGTTAGCAACCATCAGTCCTTGCGGAATATTCTGTAATTCCAAAGGGACAAGATAGCCAACTTCAAGCCGTCGTTCACCCATGATGAACATCCACAAAAGCAGGGCAAAAACCAGAGAGATCAGCTTCAATGTCCAATTTTCCGTCAACAGCTTGAACATCAGACCAATCCCTTCTTCTTCTTTTTATTGAGTTTTACCTTCCGTGGTTCTAGCAGTCGTCCCAGAACTTTTTTGAGACTGCTCGCATCCAGGTTGCGGGTTATACCGCCATTGACAGCAACAGAAATTTTACCGGTTTCTTCAGAGACAATAATAGCAATAGCATCAGCCAGTTCTGTCAACCCGATTGCAGCACGGTGTCGAGTACCCAAGTCTTTTGTCAGATCTCTCCCCTGGCTTAGAGGGAGAAAACATCCCGCCAAAGTCAGGCGTCCTTGCTGTAGAACCAGGGCGCCATCATGGATGGGAGAAGAAGGCATAAAAATTGATCGGATCAATTCGCAGGAAACCCGTGCATCAACAGGGGTTCCAGACTCCAGGATGTCATTGATCCCAGTCTCCCGCTCAATAGCAATCAAGGCTCCGATTTTACGATTTCCCAGGGCAACACAGGCTTTGACCAACTCGTCGATGACTTGCGACTCTTCCCGCGAGGTCATCCCACCAAGAAAAGGATTCCGCCCGACATGCATGAGCGCACGTCGGATATCATTTTGGAAAATAACCACGATTACCAGGATAATCGAAGAGAGGAAGTTGCTTAGAAACCAATTCAGGGTGTGAAGGTCGCCAACCCGAGAAGCCATATAGACGGCAAGAATGACTGCCAGGCCGAGAAGCATTTGCACCGCACGGGTGCCCTTGATAAGCAGTATGATTCTGTAGATGATAAAGGCAACAATGCTGATGTCGAGAATATCAAGCAGTCGAATATTGGTAAAAACATCCAGCATTTCAGCCTCAAAATAAACTTATGACGTAAAACTTTTCAAAACCAAGAAAAAAGACAACAGCAAATCAGGGCAAACACTGTTCGCGAATTGCCCAGGCAACCAGAGCAGCCTCTTTGGCCTGACGGACATCATGAACTCGAAATATCTGCACCCCCTGACTGACCCCCAGAGCGACAGTTGCCAGAGTGCCAGAGAGACGTTCCAGCGGATCTTCTAGATTGAGAATTGTGCCAAGAAAGCTTTTCCGTGAAGTCCCGAGCAAAACTGGATAATTCAATTGGTGCAGTTTTTCCAGATGATGAAGAAGTTCCAGATTCCCCTCGGCACTTTTCCCGAAACCGATCCCGGGATCCACTGCAAGCTGTGATTGTTCGACCCCAGCAATTAAAGCCCTCTCTAAACTCAGGCGCAGACTATCAATAACCTCGGTCAGCAGATTGCGATAGCTGATGTTCTGCTGCATGACCTCCGGGCGCCCCCGTGTATGCATCAGAAACAGACCGGCACCAGTCTCCGCAGCCACAGCTGCCATCCCAGGGTCAAAATTCAGTCCGCTGATATCATTGATAAAATTTGCCCCTGCAGCGATTGCTTCTCGAGCCACTGTGGCCTTATTGGTATCGATTGAAAGCGGCAGATCAGTTTTCTGGCGCAGACCTTCTATAACCGGCAGAATGCGTTTAAGTTCTTCTGCCGTGGAAACAGGCTGGGCTCCTGGCCGGCTACTTTCGCCGCCGATATCGAGGAGGCAGGCTCCCTCTTCCAACAGCTGCATACCCTGCCGAACAGCTTTATCTACTGTCTGAAACCGCCCACCATCAGAAAAAGAATCAGGGGTGACATTCAAAATGCCCATCATGCAGGGGCGTCTCAGGTCAAGCTGGCAGCCCCGCCCCCTGAGACCCGCCGCATAAGGAGCACTCAAGCCTTTGGCGCCTCGTCCTCGGTCGCCGTCTCTTCCGCAGGTGATGCGTCCGCAACTTCTGTGGCAGTCTCCTCGGTTTGCTCTTCTTCTGCCTCCGCCGAGTCTGGCTCAGCGGCTGCGCCAACAGTCTCAGTTTCGAAACTGAAATCATCTTCCTGCTTCTGGTCTTCAGCTTTAGGCTCTAAATAATCCGGCAAACCGTCCGGAAAAACAATCGCGAGAATTTCCGAACTGTCCAGAGTCTCTTTCTCTAATAACAGCTCCGCTAAATCAATAAGTTGTGGATGGTGATCCTTAATTAAGGTGCGGGTCAACGCATAATTTTCGTTGACAATTCTCCGAATTTCATTGTCGATATCGACGGCAGTTGCTTCGCTGTAGTTTTTAACATGTCCCATATCGCGACCGAGAAAGACCTCTCCACCCTCTTTTTCACCAAAGGTCATGGGCCCGATTTTATCACTCATGCCCCATTCACAGACCATTTTACGGGCGATAGCTGACACCCGTTCAAGATCATTGCTGGCACCGCTAGTCACCGATTCAAAGGTTAACTCCTCCGCGATCCGGCCACCAAGTAATGCCCGGATACGGATATGCAAACCCTTAGCGGTCTCATTATATTTCTCTTCGGTTGGTAAATACATGGTGACGCCCATTGCGCGCCCACGTGGGATAATGGACACTTTATGAACGGGGTCGGATCCCGGAGTCAGCAGGGAAACCAGCGCATGTCCCGCTTCATGATAGGCCGTAACTTTTTTCTCCTCCGGAGTGATGACCATCGAACGCCGTTCGGCTCCCATCAAAACCTTGTCCTTGGCGGCCTCAAAATCATCTTTATCGACTTTCGTTTTATTGGCACGAGCCGCCAACAACGCAGCCTCATTGATCAGATTGGCCAGGTCAGCGCCAGAAAATCCTGGGGTTGCCTTGGCAATCACCTCAAGTTTCACATCGTCATCCATAGGAACTTTGCGCGAGTGAACTATGAGGATTTTATGCCGCCCCTTGATATCGGGCCTTGGCACCACGACCTGACGGTCAAACCGGCCGGGTCTTAGAAGAGCAGGATCAAGAACGTCCGGACGGTTAGTCGCCGCCACCAGGATTACACCCTCGTTCGATTCAAAACCATCCATTTCAACCAGCAACTGATTCAGGGTCTGTTCACGCTCATCATGTCCACCACCAAGGCCAGCTCCACGATGGCGCCCAACAGCATCAATCTCATCGATGAAGATAATGCAAGGAGCATTCTTCTTGCCCTGCAGGAACAGATCGCGAACCCGGCTGGCGCCGACCCCGACAAACATCTCAACAAAGTCGGAGCCTGAAATTGTAAAGAACGGGACACCGGCTTCACCGGCGACAGAACGGGCCAGTAAAGTCTTACCGGTTCCCGGCGCACCGACCAACAGAACCCCTTTCGGAATTTTCCCACCCAGCTTGGTGAATTTTTTCGGATCTTTCAGGAATTCAACAACTTCTTCCAGTTCCTGCTTGGCTTCGTCAACCCCGGCAACGTCTTTGAATGTCACCATACCCTGAGTGTCGGTCAATAGTTTTGCCTTGCTCTTGCCAAAGCTCATCGCCTTACCACCGCCGCCCTGCATCTGACGCATAAAGAAAATCCAGACCGCAATCAACAACAGGATTGGCCCCCAGGAGATCAGCAGGGTAAACCAGAATCCCTGGTCATCGACCGGCTTTGCCTCAATGTTGATACCCTTCTCTTTCAATTCAGGGATCAGTTGTTCGTCCATCGGAGCATAGGTCTGGAATTTACTTCCATCCTCAAAGATCCCGGTCACTTTGTTCCCCTGAAAGGTGATGTTTGTAACGCGGTCATCTTCAATCGCAGTGAGAAACTCGGTGTAGTTAATCTGCTTCTGCTCAGTTTCTTTCTGAGTCATCATATTGAAAAGCATGATCATCAGCAGTGAAATGACCAGCCACAAGGCTAAATTTTTCTGAAATTGGCTCACAGGACCCCCTATGGAGTTATATGAAGATTGAAACACTCATTTTGAGTATCAGTAAAGGATACGAAACTAGCTGGAAAAATTACCATAAAGAACGTAGTGTCACAAGTATTTTGTCCGCTTTTTGCTCTCTTAAATCAGTTCTAAACGTAGGATTTTCCCTGTTTCTGAGCAGACAGGTGCGTGACTGGAACGTCGCATTCCAACAATCCACAAAATCGTCTCCCCCGCGACCAAAATAAAGGTTCTGGTTCGTTCCTCGAGTTCAACATGGTTATCGGAAAAAAGGCGTTTTAACTTCTTATGACCTGACAGCCCCTGAGGTGCAAAGCGGTCACCAGCTTGCCAGTTGCGTATGCGCAAAGGCTGGTTCAATTGATTAAAAGCAAATTCAGCGACATTTTTTGACTCACCCTCTTGCTCATCCTGCAGAGATGCTCGTAAAACTCTCCCATTGGGAAGAATCGATTCGCCCGGAACTGACAATTCCAGATCAACAGGAAGTACAGGCAAGGGAGCGGCAGTTCTAAACCAGAGCGACTCATAGCGCCGAGCCACCCAGGCGTCGGGTAAATCTACCTCGACCTGGCTTCTGGGGCCTGACAATATTTTTTCGATGGCCTGAAGGTGGAGGGCTGTAATCTTCTGTAAGTCGCCTCTGACTTGACGCAAGGCCTCGCGATAAGCCCGAAACCGGAACGCGGGGTGGAGCTCCAGCAAAGCAGGACGACTCAACCGCAAACCATCAGTGCTCGACAGCTGAAAATCTGGAAATCTGGCGACAACAAGTTCCTGCCAATAAGCCTCCTCAGTTTGTAACTGATGTACCGTTTCTGCGATTCTGGCTCCATATTGCGGGTTCATTTCACGCAACTGCGGCATAACTTGAGCGCGTATTCGATTACGCAAAAAGGCTGTATCCAGATTACTGCCGTCTTCCACCCAGCGCAGTCTATTCTGCCGCGCATAGTCAAGAATCTGTTCCCTTCTGGACTCCAGTAACGGTCGCCACCAGAGCCCTTGCCGGGAGCGCATACAAACCAATCCGCTCGGACCGCTGCCGCGGACCAGGCGCATAATGAAAGTTTCAGCCTGATCATCCCGGTGATGTGCAAGGGCAATCAAGTCAGCTGCAATCTTTGCTGCAATCTCTGATAAAAATTCTTTGCGGGCTTGCCGACCCGCCATTTCAAGGCTCTGCTTCTGCTGTTGAGCTAGGGCAGGAACATCCCTGGACTGAAGATGACAGGGCAGGCTTAAATCGGCACAGAGTTTAGCCACAAAATCGGCGTCACTACCACTTTCCGGGCGCATCTGATGATCCAAATGGGCAACCTGCAAATCGATGCCAACGCCTGCAGCAACCTGCCTCAATGTATACAGGAGCACAACAGAGTCAACTCCCCCAGACACTGCAACCAGAATACGTGAAACATCATCAGGCAAGGCATCTGCGACCATTTGAGTCAATGCGGACGATTTTGGCGACATTTCTGATCAGGCCCTTATTGAGGATAACAACGGATACAGCACTATAAACAAAAAAAGCCCTTCCCGAAAGCGAGAAGGGCTAAATATGGTGGCGGTGCAGAGATTCGAACTCCGGACACTGCGGATATGAGCCGCATGCTCTAACCAACTGAGCTACACCGCCGAACTATTTGAACCTCCAAAAAGAGGAGGGATCGACTTTGGTTGCGGGAGAAGGATTTGAACCTCCGACCTTCGGGTTATGAGCCCGACGAGCTACCAGACTGCTCCATCCCGCGACA
>JAPHSA010000199.1 GCA_026193235.1 Deltaproteobacteria bacterium
AATTTTTGTTGACGTAAGAAAAGAGGAAATTATGCCAATTTATAGATCCGCCCAATCTGTTCAGGGAAAAAATATGGCTGGGGCTCGTGCCCTGTGGCACGCAACGGGGGTAAAACAGAAGGATTTTGGTAAGCCTATCATTGCTGTGGTGAATTCGTTTACCCAGTTTGTGCCGGGACATGTCCATTTGAAGGATTTGGGCCAGCTGGTTGTAGCTCAGATTGAAGAGCATGGTGGAATTGCCAAAGAGTTCAACACGATGGCGATTTGTGACGGAATTGCGATGGGACACCAGGGGATGCTCTACAGTTTACCTTCGCGTGAGCTGATTGCGGATACCGTTGAATATATGGCTAATGCCCATTGTGTTGATGCGCTGGTTTGTATCTCCAACTGTGACAAGATTACGCCGGGAATGCTGATGGCTTCCATGCGTTTGAATCTCCCGACAATTTTTGTGACTGGTGGTCCTATGGAGGCCGGGCGTGCAACTGTTCAGGGGAAAAATGTCGCATTGGATCTGGTTGATGCCATGGTTGCAGCGGCAAACCCTGATGTCAGCGCTGAGGATGTTGCCATTTACGAGCGGAGTTCCTGTCCGACCTGTGGCTCATGCTCCGGGATGTTTACTGCTAACTCGATGAATTGCCTGACTGAAGCTCTGGGGATGGGTTTGCCTGGAAATGGCAGCCTTGTTGCGACCCATGCAGATCGAAAAGAATTATTCCTGGAGGCGGCAAAACGGATTATGGATCTGACCAAGCGCTGGTACGAAAATGATGACAAACAAGTATTACCGCGTTCCATTGCCTGTTTCGGTGCTTATGAAAATGCTATGCGGCTGGATATTGCCATGGGCGGATCGACGAATACAATTCTTCACCTCTTGGCGATTGCCCGTGAGGGTGAGGTGAACTTCACGATGGATGATATAAATCGACTCTCTCGCCAAACACCGAATTTGTGCAAGGTGGCTCCGGCAGTGCAGCATTATCACATGGAAGATGTCCATCGGGCCGGTGGTATTTTCGCTATCCTCGGAGAACTAGATCGTGCCGGGCTGCTCCAGCGTGATGTGCCGACGGTTCACAGCGCGACAATGGGTGAGGCGCTTGATCAGTGGGATGTCCTGCGTACAGAAGCGACCGATGTTCAGCAGTTTTATTGTGCAGCGCCTGGTGGCGAACGCTGTATTGAAGCTTTTGCCCAGAGTAAACGCTACTCCTCGCTTGATCTGGATCGCAAAAATGGCTGTATCCGCTCTCAAGAACATGCCTATAGTCAGGATGGGGGCCTGGCGGTGCTTTATGGAAATATGGCCCTTGATGGCTGTATTGTCAAAACAGCCGGAGTAGATGAGTCAAATCTCACTTTTACTGGTCCAGCACGTATATTTGAAAGCCAGGAAGAAGCAATTGATGGCATTCTTGGTGACAGTGTGCAGGCTGGCGATGTGGTGGTGATTCGCTATGAAGGGCCAAAGGGTGGCCCTGGCATGCAGGAAATGCTTTATCCCACCAGTTACCTGAAGTCGAAAGGACTTGGGAAGGCCTGTGCGTTGATTACTGATGGTCGTTTTTCCGGGGGGACTTCAGGACTGTCGATTGGTCATGTATCGCCTGAAGCAGCTGAAGGTGGAGCGATCGCGTTGCTTGAAGAAGGCGATCTGGTTGCAATTGATATCCCGGCACGCACAATTTCCGTGCAGGTTTCTGATGAGGTTTTACAACACCGCCAGACTTCGATGGTTGCGAAAGGGGATCAGGCCTGGCAACCGGCCCTTCGGCAACGACAGGTCAGTCGTGCTTTGCAGGCTTATGCGGCGACAACGACCAGCGCGGCGCGGGGAGCTGTGCGTGATCTGGAACAATTAAAAATACACCGGTAGTCATTGGCTACTGATAAGCGATAATACCAAAGAGCCGATGTGTTGCAATATATCGGCTCTTTGCATTTTTGGATCTATTTGGGTTCCACTTTATTTTCTTTAATCAGTTTGAGCAGTTCCTCCAGTGGGCGATAGCCGGGAGATATCTGTCCGTTGGGAAGAACCAGGGTGGGTGTCCCACGGATTCCCAAGCTTTGTGCCAGTGCCAGATTGTTTTCAATTGCCTCTGTTTGACAATCCGTTACAGGAAGATTTTTACCAGCAAAGGCTCTTTCCAGTTGCTCAAGTGATTGATTGCAGATGATTGTTTTTGCCGTTTGATACGAACTGTCTTTGAGAGGGATTAATTTAATGTGAAAAACTAAGCGCGGGTTGGCTTTGACTGCTTGGGGCAGAACCTGATGGAGTTGGCTGCAAAATGGACAATTAGGATCAGTAAAAACAATAATTTTGTCAGGTGCCTCCAGTGACCCGATGCTGAGATTTTCATCAAGCGGAATTTTATCAATAGCAACAGGGTTTAATTGACGAAAATGCTCTTCAGTTAGATTTCTGCGTTGCTGAAGATCGATAATATTTCCGCTGAAAAGAAATTTTCCAGAGTTGTCCAGGTATAAAGGAACAACTCTTCCCTGCATCTGCATGGCGACGCGATAGAATCCCGGGAGTTCTGAGCGCTCAACGGAGAGGACTTCTCCCTCGATATCTTGTAGTATTTTTGCGGCGTCTTCTTGCGACATCTCAGCTGGACTTTCACTGGCAAAGGCGCTATTTGAACTAATGCCAGGCAGGCATAGGCCGGCCAGTATGAGAAACAAAGGTAATAAAAAACTATGGCGCATGATAAATCCCCTTTTCGATGGTTAAATCGCACGCACGATAGCATAGCTTGATCCAGGTGTCAGCGTTTTACTGTCGGCTGAGGTTGAGTAGAAATGGTTTGACAAAAAAATTCTGTTTTTCTATAGTCCTAGCCGCTTAAGCCCTCAATTCAGAGGGGTTTTTTATTTATTTTACGGGAGAGAATTATGTCGACAAGCTACAGGGTGGCGATTTTGCCAGGAGACGGTATCGGCCCCGAAGTCATGGCAGAAGCGCTTAAAGTGCTGGATGTCATAGAAGCAAAATACGCCGTACAGTTTGAACGGACTTTTGGCAACGTTGGTGGTGCTGGAATTGATGAGGAGGGCAAAGCTCTTCCTGAGAGCACTGTTCATATTTGTAAGAATTCAGACGCAATTCTGTTTGGCAGTGTCGGCGGGCCAAAATGGGAAAGTCTGCCCCCGGATGAGCAACCTGAACGGGGTGCTTTGTTGCCATTACGGAAAATTTTTGGACTTTTTTGTAATTTAAGACCAGCTATTATTTTCCCCGCATTGACTGCGTCCTCGAGCCTGAAGGAATCGGTTATTGAGGGAGGCTTCGATATTCTTGTCGTCCGTGAACTGACCGGTGGAATTTACTTCGCCTCACCGAAGGGTATCGAAGGTGTGGGCGGCGCAAGAACCGGCTTTGATACAATGAAATATTCAGACGCCGAGGTAGAACGTATCTGCCACGTAGCTTTTGAAGCGGCACGAAAACGTGGGAAAAAAGTCTGTTCGATTGATAAGGCAAACGTCCTGTCAACGTCAGTCCTCTGGCGTGAAGTTGTAGAACGGGTTGCAAAACAGTACCCCGATATTGAATTGTCGCACATGTATGTTGATAACGCGGCAATGCAATTAGTTCGTTGGCCTAAGCAATTTGATGTCATGCTCTGTGGCAATATGTTCGGCGATATTATTTCCGATGAGGCAGCAATGTTGACCGGTTCTCTCGGGATGTTGCCGTCAGCGTCTCTGGCGGAAGGTTCATTTGGGATGTACGAACCTTCAGGAGGCAGCGCGCCGGATATTGCCGGCCAAGGGATTGCTAATCCGATCGCGCAAATACTCTCTGCATCTATGATGTTGCGCTATTCGTTTGGCATGGTTGAGGCTGCAGATGCCGTTGATAGTGCCGTTGAACAGGTTCTCAACGAGGGTTTTCGAACGGTCGACATCTATCAGGGAACAGCTGCTGAGAAAAAAGTGAACACCGCTGAAATGGGTGACGCTATAGTGGCGCGATTGAAGTGACCTGGATGGACAGTTTTCCGGATTTAACGGATTGATTATATCAGGGGAGTCATTGTGGCCCCCTATCGTTTGTTAAGAATTCCGGAATACTACTAAGACAGATTAAGTGCTTATCGCCCGGGCAATAGCTATCATCCTGTTTAGTTATGAAAATTTTCTTTGGCAGGAGTGAAATGCCGCGTATTAAATTGATAGTCGCTTATGATGGTACTGACTATGTCGGCTGGCAGTATCAACCTAACGGAATTTCCGTTCAGCAGCGGCTTGAACAAGCCATTGAGCGCCTGACCGGGCTGGTGCATCGCGTTCATTCAGCCGGAAGAACCGACGCCGGGGTACACGCTCGCGGCATGGTTTGTCACCTGGTAACAGAAAAAAATCTGCCCGACAGTGTACCCGAAGCGGTCAAA
>JAPHSA010000146.1 GCA_026193235.1 Deltaproteobacteria bacterium
CTCTCTGGCCTTTGGCTATTTTACGCTATTTCACTTTCTTGCCGGGCAGACTCCTGGGAAAATGTTAGCTGGTTTGCGGGTTGAAACGACTGATGGGGAGCCTTTGGCCTTTGGCAACGCGTTCTTGCGCAGTGTTGGAGGCTTGTTGCAATTATTGCCAGCAGGACTTGGCTATCTGGCCATTTTAACCAGTGCTGAACGGCGCGGTTGGAATGATCGCTTGGCTGGAACACGTGTGGTTTATTTGAAAGACCTGCCTGGATAATTCGAAAACCGATAAAAAAGCCCTCGAACCGGTAAAGTTTGAGGGCTTTTTTTTTGTCAACTCATTCGTAATTGGATAAAACTTTCCAAGTCTGGACATTTGACAAACGCATTGTTCTCCAGTTCCCAGCCAATCGTTGAGGTTGGTGTCGGGCCGTAATCGTGACCCGGGAATACCTTAGTTTGGTAAGGCAGAGCTTTCAGTCTCTGAAGGCTGCTATAAAGCAGGGCTACGTCGCTTCCCGGAAGGTCTGCGCGGCCACAGCGGCTGACAAAGAGAGTATCTCCGGTAATGATGTTGCTTCCCGTTTTAAAAACCAGTGACCCTGGCGTGTGTCCGGGGGTGTGGAGAACGGTTATTTCCCCATGCCCTACATCAAGACGTGAACCCTCGGTCAAGGGAATGTCAGGATTGTTGAGCTCGTCAGGGTGCGCAGCGAGCTTGGCAGTTGCCTGCTCGAGGATCAATGGATTGCCGGCGACATGATCCTGATGACCATGAGTGTTGAGCAGTAAGCTGATGGTGACTCCAAGCTCAGCGGCTTTATTCAACAGGAGCTCCGGGCGCATGGATGGATCAATGGCTGCCCCCGTCAAAGTCTCAGGACAGTAAAGCAGGTAGGAAAAATTATCCATCCTGCTTGCCGGGAATTGGATGATCTTCAGATCTGCCATGGATCGACCGGATCTTCCTTCGCAATCAGGCAGATCTGTTTATCAATAACTTTAAAGCGGTCCCCGGTTGTGCGCACCAGCCATTCATCGCCTTCTTCCGGGGGCAAGGGGAATTCGCGGCTGCCCAGGTAGACGTCCTCATTATCGATCATGGCCCACCATTCAAGTGCACCGGTCTGCCAGATTTTTGTTTTCAGAAAAAAAGCCACGATTCCTCCTAACTTTACGGTTAACGGTTGAGCCCTTTTGAGCCACTGTCTATAGTATCAGAGTGTCTTATATCACAACAACCGATCGGTGAGGTGAAAATGAAATTTACAAAAATGCATGGGGCGGGGAACGATTATGTCTATATTAACGGCTTTGAGGAGCAGGTTAATGATCCTGCCCAGCTTGCTCAGCAAGTCAGTGACCGTCACTTTGGTATTGGTTCAGACGGGTTGATTTTAATTCTGCCTTCCCAGGTTGCCGATCTTCGCATGCGGATGTTTAATGCTGATGGCAGCGAAGCGGAGATGTGCGGCAATGGTATTCGCTGTGTGGCCAAATACGCTTATGATCATCAGTTGGTCGATAAGTTGGACATCTTGGTAGAAACCGGTAACGGCATTTTACCGCTGAAAATGGTGGCTGGAACCACCGGTCGGGTTGAAAAAGTCCAGGTGAACATGGGGATGCCCGGCCTGACCCGTGGGGATCTGCCGATGGTCGGTTCAGTTGCCGAACAGGTGGTGGCTATTCCAATAGCTATTGCTGGTCAGCAATTCGAAATGACCTGTGTCTCTATGGGCAACCCGCATGCGGTTATCTATGTTGACAACGTTGAACAGTTTCCGGTTGCGGAGATTGGTGCTCAGATTGAAAATCATCCCTGGTTTCCGCGGCGAATCAATGTTGAGTTTGTCCAGCTTGTTAATGCGGGGGAAGTCATACAGCGCACCTGGGAACGGGGTGCTGGGGAGACCCTGGCTTGCGGCACCGGAGCCTCAGCGGTGGCCGTTGCCGGGGTTTTGACCGGGCGTACGGAGCGGAAAATTCTCAATCATTTGCGTGGTGGAGACCTTGAGTTGGAATGGTTGGACAACGGTCCGGTGATGATGACCGGGCCCGCTGTAGAAGTTTTCAGCGGTGACTTCATAATCCAGTAGGAAATAAGCTTATGAAAGCTGTTCTTTTTGACCTGGATAATACTCTCTATCCAGCTGAACGTGATCTGTTCTCTTTGATTGATGTGCGGATCAACCGCTATATGGAAGAGGTTGTCGAGATTGAAGCTGAAAATGTGGATGGTTTACGGCGCCGGTACTGGCAAGATTACGGTGCCACTCTGCAAGGGCTGATCCGCCACCATGGGATTAACCCAGAGGATTATCTCGACTATGTTCATGCCGTCGATGTTTCGAGCCGCTTATCACATGATCTCGTGTTACAGGCGGTGTTAGAGGACCTGCAACTCCCATGCTATATTTTTACTAACGGCTCCCGTTGCCATGTCGACCGGGTCGTTACTGCACTGGGGTTGGAGGGGCTATTTGCCGATGTTTTTGATATTCGCATTGCTGATTATCAACCGAAACCGAACCCCGGTCCTTACCAGCAGGTTTTGAGTAAGTTAGCGATCAGCGGTGATCAGTGCATTATGGTTGAAGATCAACCCAAAAACCTCAAAACGGCAAAGCAATTTGGGATGAAAACCGTGCTGGTTGGAGCAGAAAAGGAGCACCGGCAACAGCTCGCTTATGTCGATGCCCAGTTAGAAAAAACTTCAGAGATTGGCCCATTATTAAACGCATGGATCGGCCTGGTTGCGTGATGCCGGTTGAGACCAAAGGGCCATTACTGCTTGGCACACATGTGTCTATCGCCGGTGGAATCGAAAAGGCGATTGCGCGCGGCGAAGCGATTGGCTGCACGGCAATTCAAATTTTCACCCGCAACGCCAGCCGCTGGGAGTCAAAGCCACTGGAGGCTGAAGCAGTCAAGAGCTTTCGCAATGCTCTTGATAAGAGCCGGATCAGCTATGTGGCGGGCCATGACAGTTATCTGATCAATCTAGCCAGCCCGGATGAGAACTTGCGGAAGAAATCGATTGATGCTTTTCTGGATGAAATGGAGCGTTGTCACCAGTTAGGAGTGGGGGCTTTGGTGATGCACCCGGGTGCACATATGGGCCATGGGCAGAAAGCAGGATTGATAAAACTGGCAGCCAGTTTTCGCTCAATATTCCCCCTGGCGCCAGACGATGTGCGGGTATTGCTGGAGAACACTGCTGGGCAGGGAACCTGTCTTGGAGCAAGTTTTGAAGAGTTGGCTGAAATTATTGACCTGGTTCCTGAAGGGAATTTTGGCGTCTGTCTTGATAGCTGTCATGCTTTTGCCGCCGGTTATGACCTGAGCAGCCGTATTGGGTATAATAAACTCATGGATGAGATTGATCATTTGATCGGTACCGAGCGAATAGCGCTCTTTCACCTGAATGACAGTAAAAAACCACTGGGCTCAAGGGTTGACCGCCACGAACATGTTGGCAAGGGGTTGATTGGTCCGCCGGCTTTTCAGTTATTAATGCAAGATCAGCGGTTTCTTGCCGTTGCCAAAATCATTGAAACACCGAGTGGTGATAACAATTGCCATGATTTTGAAAACCTTGCTCTTCTGCGAACTTTTGCCCAGTGTGATCGGGAGATTTTTTGATGCGCGCAGTGGTACAACGGGTCAGTCGAGCTGGTGTGGTGGTTGCTCGTCAGCGGATTGCTGATATTGGTGTTGGATTGCTGGTTCTGCTTGGTGTTGAAACGGGCGATGATGAAAGTGCGGCGGCTTATCTCGCCGAGAAAATTTCCGGGCTGAGAATCTTTGAAGATGCTGATGAAAAAATGAACCTTTCCGTTCTCGATTGCTCTGGAGAGGTGCTGGTAGTGTCTCAGTTCACGCTTCTCGCGGACTGCCGCAAAGGGCGGCGGCCCGGCTTTTCTGCCGCTGCTCCTCCGGAGGTTGCGGAACCCTTGTGTGATTACTTTGTCGAGCAGTTAAGGCAACTGGGAACCAAAGTACAGAGCGGCCAATTTCGGGCTGATATGGCGGTTGATTTGATTAACGATGGACCGGTTACTATTTTGCTGGACAGTCACAAAACCTTTTAGGGAGGCTCCGATGCGTGTACTGATCTGTTTGCTGGCGGTCACAATGATGATACTTGTCACGAGTCAGGCGGCAACCTATTCCTGCCGGGATAGCCAGGGACAGCTCCACATCACGGACAACCTGCAAGCTTTACCAGAAGACTGTCGTGGTAGCGCAAGGATCTACAAGCCAGAGACTCCGGATAATCTCAACTTTGTTCCGCAAAAAGCTGCCCCCAAAGGCTCTGGAGCTGAATTCCAAGAAGATGTCCGCAATGCTGAGCGTGAGATTCAACAAAAACAGCTGCGGATTGAAAGCTATTTGCAACGCGCTGAGCAATTGTCAGCAGACTACCTGCAGGCAGAAAAGGAGAAACGTCAGGCGACGCGCCGCTGGAGCTATGGGTCGCGTGATATTATCCGTCAGGCAGACGAAAGGATTGCCAGGGCCCGTCTGGGTAAAAAACAATTATTGCAGGAATTGAGCGGCCAGAAAATAGCGAAGGACGATGAAAAGAAAATTCTATTGTGGTTAAATGAAATAGCGGAGTAACAAAAAAGGCCCCAAGCACAGGGGCCTTTTTTATATCGCTTTGCCTCAGTTTAAAGTGCTTTTTGCAACAGACTTTCAACCTGGTTTTTGGGAACGGCACCAACCAGTTGATCAACAACCTGGCCATCTTTGAACAGAATCATTGTTGGGATTCCACGGACACCATACTGTCCCGGAGTGGCAGGGTTTTCATCAACATTGACTTTACCAATTTTTACCTTGCCTTCATATTCATCAGCCAGTTGGTCAAGTACTGGTGCGATGGCTTTACAGGGTGCACACCAGGTGGCCCAGAAGTCGACCAGAACCGGAGTGTCAGATTTCAGTACATCAGCGTCGAATTGAGCATCAGTAAATTCAAGAACTTTTTCGCTAGCCATTGGTTTCTCCTTTTATGTTATTCAGTCTAAGCGGTGCTATGTAAACATGCGGAATAAAATATATAGAAAATTCAAGAAAAATCAAGAAGTAATCGGTTTATTAGGTCGTGCTTGACAGTAATGATTCCGGCTCATATCATGCCGGAGAAATTTGCATCATCCAGCCATGTTGGCAGTGGAGGCAATAAATGAATCAGCAGATTTTGGCAACCTGTAACCAAACAGTCAGAATGCTGGAAGACTTTTGTCAAGAGCAGGGCGATTCGTTGGCGCGCATGGCAAAATGTCTGGCGGGAATTTTTGCTGAGGGGGGCCAGCTATTGGTTGCCGGTAACGGTTGTTTGCATCCAGCGGCACAACTTATGGCCAGCCAGTTTTCCTTTCGCCTCAGCTTTGATCGACCGACATTGCCAGCGCTGTGTCTGGGGAGTGATCTAGTTTTAAATAGTCGCATGATCGGAGATGGGCAGGCTGAGCAACTTTTTGTCCGTCATTACCGCGCGGTCAATAGTGAAAAGCACCTTCTCCTGCTGATCAATGATGGTTCAGAATCGGTAGCTTTAAAGATGCTGCGTGATGAGGTTTTGGAGAATGGCCAAAGCGTTGTCCTGATATCTTATGATTGCAGGAAAGATCCGTTATTGAATAGAGATATGGATATCTGTCTCAATCTTGCTTCCCGTTCAGTTCCACGTCAGCTGGAACTTACTCAATTTATTGGTCATTTGCTCTGTGAACTGGTGGAGACGGAGCTTTTTGGGCAATAAAGTAACGTAAAATGCTGTGAAATGAAATCAGTTGACTAAAGCTCTCTGGTAAAAATAAAATCAGTTTTGATAAATTTTAACCATATTTTGGTTTTCTTGAAGCTTCTGGTTGAACTTCCGGAAGGAATGCCATGGGATCTATGACCCTCTTATTCAGCGCAACGACCCTGAGTTATCTCGTCGCCAGCATTTTATATCTTGTCGGCATGGCCGCTAAGCGTCCACAGGCGGGGCGCATCGGCCGCTGGGTTCTGCTGGCCGGGATTCTTTTACAGGCCTCCTGTTTTGCGGTCCGCCATTCCACTGCCGGTGGAACGCCGGTGACCAGCTTACATGAATCGCTGTCATTTTTTGCCTGGTGCCTGGTATTGCTTTATCTGCTGCTGGACCTGCGCTTTCGCTTGTCGGTGATGGGTGCCTTTGCTGCTCCTTTAGCCTTTTTTGTGATGGTTGGTAGTGCATTGAGTCCGGATATTGTCGTCCAGCTGAATCCGGTTTTGAAAAGCTGGCTTTTCCCCGTTCATATCACCTTTGCTTTTCTGGGCCATGCCGCCTTTGCGCTCTCTTTTGGTGCCGGGGTGATGTATCTGGTTCAAAACCGGATGCTGAAAAGTAAACACTTTACCGGTATCTATCAGCTGCTCCCTTCTTTAGATACCCTGGACAAAGTGAATTACACCTGTCTGAGTGTTGGTTTCCCCCTGATGACTCTGGGGATCATCAGTGGTGCTTTTTGGGCCAGTACAGCTTGGGGTACCTATTGGCGTTGGGACCCTAAGGAGACCTGGGCGCTGATCACCTGGTTTCTTTATGCCGCGCTGTTACATGGACGCTTAACCGTTGGCTGGCGCGGACGGAAGGCAGCGATATTTTCCATTATTGCGTTTATGTTTTTATTGTTTACTTTTCTGGGAGTGAACCTCCTCCTTGGCGGGTATCATACCTTCGAAGCTTTTGCGGCTATCCGATGAGCGTCTGGCGAATCGATAAATGAATATCATTGTCGTGGGGCTGAGTCATAAGACAGCTCCGGTAGAAATACGCGAGAAAGTTGCTTTCCCTCCTACTGGGATGGAACTCCCTCTGCAGCAGATGCTGGCCCTTCCAGCGGTCTCTGAGGCTGTCATCGTTTCAACCTGTAACCGGGTAGAGCTCTATGCTGCGAGTCGTCAGCCGGAGATGGCAATTATAGAGCTGAGACGGTTTCTGGCGGACTTCCACAACCTGTCCGCAGCAGACTTGAATGACCACCTTTATGATTTTACCGGGTTGGAAGCCATTCAGCATGTTTTGCGGGTTGCCGCCAGTCTCGATTCGATGGTGATTGGTGAGCCCCAGATCCTTGGCCAGATCAAGACCGCTTATGGCTATGCCTGTGAATTTCATACCGCCGGAACGATCCTCAACCGTTTTCTCCACAAAGCCTTTTCTGTTGCAAAGCGGGTTCGCAATGAAACGGCCATAGCCAGCAATGCGGTTTCGGTTTCTTTTGCGGCTGTTGAACTGGCCCGTAAAATCTTTGATTCACTGGAGAATAAAACGGTCATGCTGGTTGGTGCCGGAGAAATGTGTGAGTTGGCAGCAAAGCATTTCGTCAGCCATGGAGTTGCCAAAGTTCTCGTGACCAACCGGACCTTCAGTCGGGCGGAAAAGTTAGCAGCAGAGCTTAACGGCACAGCGGTTAATTTTGAGAATTTTCCCGAACAATTACATCGTGTAGATATCCTACTTTCTTCAACCGGGGCGCCAGACTACGTTCTTTCAGCAAAAAAACTCAAAGAAGTTTGTAAAGCTCGTCGCTACAAGCCGATGTTTTTGATCGACATTGCAGTGCCGCGAGATATCGATCCTGCAGCCAATAAGTTGGACAATATTTATCTCTACGATGTCGATGATCTTCAGGGGGTGGTGCAGGCTAATCTTAAAGGGCGCCAGAAAGAAGCGGCTAAGGCTGAGTTGATTATCAAAAAAGAGGTCAATCAGTTTCAGAGTTGGTTGGCTACCCTGGAAGTCAAGCCGACAATAGTTGCATTACGGCAACAGCTGGAACAGGTTCGCCAAGCTGAAATGGAAAAAACTCTGGCCAGCTTGGGTGAATTAAATGAAAAAGAGCGTAAAGCCATTGAGGCAATGACATCCGCGATTGTTAATAAAATTCTGCACCACCCAACTAATATTTTGAAGCAGGCGAGTAACGACGGCAATGGCAATCTTTATCTGGATGCTGTGCGGACCCTTTTCGACCTGCCCGCCCAGAAAGAGCTTACGTCAGATTCTGATCCATTCGACCAGTCATGATTAATAAAGGAGACAGCATGAATCCCCGCATCTTAAGAATTGGTACCCGCGCCAGCGCATTGGCCCTTTGGCAAGCAAACTGGGTGAAAGATCAGTTGGAAAAACGTTACCCTGATCTGGAAGTGACCCTGACAAAAATTAAAACCCAAGGCGACAAAATTCTTGATGTGCCCTTGGCAATGGTTGGCGGCAAGGGACTGTTTGTTAAAGAAATTCAGGAAGCGATGTTGCGCAATGAAATCGATATCGCGGTCCATTCGATGAAAGATGTTCCAACTTTCTTTCCCGAAGGGACCGGGTTACGTTGTATTACCGAGCGCGAAGATCCGCGTGACATTCTGGTGTTGAAAAAGGGCTACAAAAACTTTACCGAAATCCGCCAGCAGGGTCGGATCGGAACCTCTTCTTTGCGGCGCAAAGCCCAATTGTTGAATTTACGCCCCGATTTAGAAATGGTCGATATCCGCGGGAATGTTGAGACCCGTATCAGAAAACTTCAGGAAGACAACCTCGATGCAGTGGTTTTGGCTGCCGCTGGCATGCATCGACTCGGGTTTTCTGAGCAGATCAGCGAGTATCTGGATGAAAAAATCTGTCTTCCCGCCATCGGGCAGGGAGCCCTGGGCTTAGAAAGTCGCCTTGATGATGCTGTGACCAATGATCTGATCGACTTTTTTAACCATCCACCAACAGCTTATGCGGTTAAAGCAGAGAGAGCCGTCCTGGCAACTCTGGAGGGGGGCTGTCAGGTGCCGATTGCCGCTTTTGGCACAGTGATTGATGAGCAGCTTGAGTTGACGGCGCTTGTCTCCGATGTCAGTGGGCAGAACATGCTGAAACAAACGCTCAGCTGCCATGTGGAGCAAGCTGTTGAAACCGGAGTGGCACTGGCAAATAAGCTGCTTGATCAAGGGGCCGGTGAAATTCTCAATGAAGTTTATGGTTGTGAAACCTTTAAAGATTAACAAGGACATTCGACTTTGAAGCCTCAATTTCCACTTTCTGGAAGACGTTTTCTGGTGACCAGAGATCAGGCTCAGGCGGAAGATTTCGTTGCCATGCTTGAAAATCAGGGAGCTGAGGCTCTCTGCATTCCAACAATTGAGATTGTCCCACCGAAAAGCTGGAAACCACTTGATTTTGCCATGCGTGATCTGGATGAGTTTGATATTCTCATTCTGACATCGGTCAATGGTGTTGAGGTCTTCTTTGAGCGATTGCTGGAAAATAATCAATACTATGGAGTCTTGACCGATATCCTCGTTGTTGCTGTCGGCCCTAAAACTGCTCAGGCGATTGAGAGAAATTGTATTCATCCTGACCTGATCCCGGAAGATCACCGTGCCGAGGGCGTGGTTGATTTATTGCTGCAGCATGGGGTCAAGGGAAAAAGAGTGCTCTATCCACGAGCGGAAATTGCCCGGCCGTTAATTATTGAAAAGTTGACTGCAGCTGGAGCTGAAGTAGTGGCTCCGGTGGCTTACCGGACGATCGTACCTGATGGCAGTGCAGAGAAAATTCGTGCACTGCTGAATCAGGGTACGCTTGATGCAATCTGTTTCAGCTCATCATCGACATTCAACAACTTGCTCGCTATGCTGGGCGATGATTTTACCGAGCTACAGGGCCAGACGAAGCTGTTCTCTATCGGTCCGCAGACCTCTGAAACGATTCGCAAGCATGGCTATAATGTTGATCTTGAGCCGCAGCAGTGGACTCTGGATGCTCTGGTTCAGGCAATGGTGAATTACTATCAGAATCTTGAATGAAACTCCGGGGGTAGGATCCAATTCTGCCTCCTCTTCTTAAGGAGTCAAATATGTATTTTCCCAGTTATCGCCCCCGGCGATTGCGCCGCAATGAAAACCTGCGACGGATGGTGCGTGAGAACCATCTGCGGGTGGATGACCTGATTTATCCGATGTTCAGCGCCTTTGGCGACAATATCAAGAAAGAGATCGGATCGATGCCGGGGATTTATCAGCAATCGATAGACAATATTGTTACTGAAGCGGAAGAGGTCTACGCATTAGGCATTCCCGCCGTTATTCTCTTTGGCATTCCTGAGGAAAAAGATGCTGTGGGGAGCGATGCCTACTGCGCCACGGGGATTATTCAGAATACTGTCCGTGCCATCAAGGAGAAGGTTCCAGAGCTGACGGTAATTACTGATGTTTGCATGTGCGAATATACGGATCACGGTCATTGTGGCATCATCAAAGATGGCGATGTTGATAACGACTCGACTTTGGAGCTGCTGGCCGCAGAGGCGTTGTCGCATGCTCAGGCCGGCGCAGATATCGTTGCTCCTTCGGATATGATGGACGGTCGGGTGGCGGCCATTCGAGACATCCTTGATGAACATGGTTTTGAGCATATTCCGGTGATGAGTTATGCAGTCAAATACGCCAGTGCTTACTATGGTCCATTCCGTGAGGCGGCTGAGAGTACACCGGAATTTGGTGACCGGCGCAGTTATCAGATGGATCCGGCGAATCGTCTTGAAGCACTGCGTGAAGCCAATCAGGATGTTGCCGAGGCCGCTGATTTTTTGATGGTCAAGCCGGCCTTGGCCTATCTGGATGTGTTGAGAGAACTGAAAGACAATTTTGATCTGCCTCTGGTGGCTTACAATGTTTCCGGCGAATACAGCATGGTTAAAGCCGCTGCTGAAAAGGGTTGGATCGATGGTGACCGGGTGACGATGGAAACCCTGCTGGGAATGAAACGGGCGGGTGCTGATCTGATCATCACATATCACGCAAAGGAAGCTGCCAAATTGCTGCAGCGTTGAGATATATTTCCACATGAATGTCAACAAAAGGGCTGTCGGATATCGATGGCCCTTTTATACTTTTCCCCCGGGAAAGAAAAGCTTATTCAATGCCTGAATATTTTGTTGATACCTTGGCCAACGGTGTGCGCCTGGTCACGGTCCCCATGCCTCATCTGCACTCGGCCGAACTGGTCTGTTATCTGGCCGTTGGCGGCCGTTGTGAAATGGCAGAACAGACCGGAATTTCTCATTTTCTGGAGCATATGATTTTTCGTGGAACCGCAGAATATGCCAGCAGTACAGAATTAGAGCGGGCCTTTGAAGCAATTGGAGGCGCTGTGAATGCATCGACCGATGCAGAAACGACCTGTTTTCACTCGCGGATTCATCCAGACTATCTGGCAGAGGGCGTAGCCTTGTTTGCCTCGATGCTGAGGCGGCCAAAATTTAATGATATCGATACTGAACGGCGCATCATTCTTGAAGAGGCGCGGGAGGATTACAACGAAAAAGCTGAACAAATCAATCCGGATAACCTGATGGCCGGAATGCTCTGGCCGGGGCATCCTTTGGGTGAATCATTGGTCGGCTCGCCAGAAACGCTTGCTGTTATCGATCTTGTTAAACTGAAAAATTATTATCGTTCCTGGTATCAGCCGCAAAACCTGGTTATCTGCGTCTGTGGTGCCATTCGTCGGGACAAAGCGTTAAAAGCTGTTAAACAGGAATTTGGTGATTGGATTCAAGGGTCCAGTCCGGCGGCTTTGCCGGCACCTGAGGTTGCGGGGAATGGACCAGAAAGCTGTTGGGTTCATGACTCTGACTCTCAGATTGTGCTGCAACTGGCGTTCCCTTTGCCCGGGCGTTGCGACGAGCGCACTTTGGCGGTGCGGTTGCTGCGGCGAGTACTTTCCTGGGGGGGGGGCGCAAAATTGCCACTACGTTTGCGCGAGGAATTGGGACTGACTTACGCAGTTGAAGCCAACTGTTCGATGATGGATGACACCGGATATCTAGCCATAGATCTGGCAATTTCTCCGGAAAATTTAACTCAGGCTACTGCTGAGCTGTTTGCTGTCCTGATCGAACTGCGCGACAAGTTGCTCACGACTGAAGAACTCACCTCAGCGATTCAGGCTTACCTGTTTGATCTGGAATTCTCGCGCGATCAGGCTGAAGCTTTGGCCGTGCGCTACGGCTGGGGGCTGCAGGCCGGTTATCTGCGCACCCTTGAGCAGGATTGCGAGGAATTGCAAGCGTTGAGCCCGGAAATGCTTCAGGACGCCGTCCGCCAAGTCTTTCGCCTCGAGACAATGAAGCTGGTTGTCGTGGGCCCCTGGGCAGAGGCAGACCGGCTCGCTGTAGAACGAATACTGCAGGACTGCCAGCTGTAACGGTTTTTATTGAATACGAACGGTTTTGTAGAGAAAATTTTTAAACCGGAAAAAAGTTTTTCGTTCCTCAGTTGAAGTACCATCTGGATCACACGCACCGAGCAGACGCGCTAGTTTCGGCATGTTGGTTGCGCCTTCCGCGCGCGCCTTTTCAATCAATTTTATGACCACTTCACGGGTTAATTCCTGCCTGCTATAGGGTTGATAAACCGTTGACCAGAAATCCTGCTGGTCTTTAAGAATTTGCTGTAGCAGGGTCTCAGCTAATTGCTCCGCAAGGGCCCCTTGACCTGACTCCCCTCGTTCTGCAGGAGGTGACTGTGGCAGCAGGGCTTTTTCAATGTCATCCTCATGAATAACATTGCTCTGGCGGAATAACAGCGCTCTTAGGAGAATGCTGCGCAATTCACGAATATTGCCTGTGTAATAGTGGCGCTTAAGAAGGTTTTTTGCCCGTACGCTGAGCACAGGCGCTTCCTCGGAGGTGATATCCGGCTGGTGATAGGCGTGAAAAAGTCTCCCAAGAAAGTGAACAGCCAGGTCGGGAATATCTTCTCGGCGTTGATTCAGAGAAGGGACTTCGATGATTAATTCTGAGAGCCGATGATAGAGGTCCTCACGAAATTTTCCCTCAACAATGAGCTGGCGCAGATCGCGGTTAGTGCCTGCAACCAGTAGGACCTGGGAGTGGCGAGTGATATTCTCCCCGAGGCGGATAAACTCACCATTATCGAGAAAACGTAAAAGTTGGACCTGGGTTTTAGGGTCAGCATCACCAATCTCATCGAGAAAAACCACCCCACCATGGGCTTCTTCCAGGATGCCCCGACGATCGCTATGGGCTCCGGTAAAAGCGCCACGTTTGTGCCCAAACAATTCCGAATAGGTGAGTTCACCGCTGTAGGCGGCAATATTGGTTTTTTTCAGTGGCAGGGTTCCCTGCGCCGGGAGCAATGTGCGGTACGTCTGGTTGAGCTGGGTAAACAGGTTGTTAAAGAGAAATTCTTTTCCTGCGCCGGTTTCTCCGGTGATCAGGATTGAAGGCAGGCCAAGAAACTCTCCTTGCTCGGGAATCCCTTTTTTCCCCCACCGGACAATGCGTTGGCAGAGTGGTGGACTGATCCGTTCGATGGTGTCAACAACTTCCTGTGCTTTCGTCGAGTTACCAATAATATTGCCGAGTCGGTACGAAGTAATTGTCGGGTCTTTGTAGTCTACATCATGCCGCAGGCGATCGATTTCACTGGTTAACTGTTCGAGTTTTTGCAAAATAGCGAGGTGATGACCAATCATGCGTTCGATAATTAAAAGAATACGTCGGTGCTCGCCGGTGAAGTAATATGGTTGCAGGCTGTCGAGACAGATTACCGCCAAAGCCTCACCGTCATAAATAACTGGTACGGCTATTTCACTTCGGGTCGCTTTCGTGACCGGTTTATAAAAGCTATCAGCGCTGACGAAACTCAGGCTGTCAACCAGAATTTCTACTTTTCCAGTTGCGGCAGCCAGCCCGGTCAAACTGCGTTCCTCTGGGGGCAGCTCTATGCCGCCGACTTTAATCGGTGGGATGTATTTTTTCAGCCAGCCTTTGTTTTTTGCTCCAATTAAATTGCCCTGAGCGTCTTCGACGACAAGCCAGCGATCTCCCTCATGCTCTCGCACCAGAGCGATACTCCCGGTGTCGGCTCCGATCAATTGCGTCGCTTTTGAAAGCACTCGGTGAAGGAAGGGTTTCAGGCCATCACTGGATTGTTGAAGCAAGTCTCCGATCTCAGAAAGGATCTGGACCTCAAGGTGTTCGTCGCCGATTTCCTGGACGACTCTTTGCGCCATTTCGGCATGGGCCTCAAGCAGGTCGCGCTCGAAGGGGCTGAACTGGTAGTGTTCCTTGGTGTAGTAATTGACCAGGCAGATCACCCTGCGGGTCCGTTTGTCGTAGCGGGGAACCATATAAAGTGATTTCAGCCCCAGCGCTTCGGTCAGGTAGCGTTTCTGTAGTGTCTCCGCGGCAAGATCGGCAATGTAGAGTGGTGTCAACAGGCTGTCATCGGTAATGACTCCGGCTCTGTCGATGAAGCGCGAGACCAGTGATTCGCCTGGGGTCAGGTTGATCAGGCGTTCTTCTTCATAGAGCTTGCCAGCTTCCTGTTCTTTGGAATAGGACGCCAAAATCTGCATGGTGCGTTCGCCATCAATCTCTGAGGCTATCGGTACCAGAACAGATGCCAAGGCAACCCGCCCAATCAGTTGTGCGGAAGATTGAACCATAAACAGAGCCGCTTCGCGTTTTTTGGCTTCATCGGCACGGCGGGCTAAGCGGAGCTGCTGGTGGTATTTACGGGCCCGATTGAGGTTCGGGGCCGCTTCTGCAAGGAGTTTACGGATTTTACGTAGTTTTTCCTCTGCCGGGAAAACCCCGGGTTGCGCACGATCAAGACAAAGGACACCAATAGCTCGGCCCAGTTGGATAATGGGCAATAAATAGCAGGCTCCGATCTGGCGTGTTGCCATGGCGACCGGAAGATCTTCGGGATGTTCAGAAAGATTTTCAATGGCGGATTCCTGCTTTTGTTGATAAACCTGAGGAACAAGAAAGTCACTGCTGTTGATGGGAAAGAATGATTTACGAATTTGATTGATGTCACCGCCAACA
>JAPHSA010000233.1 GCA_026193235.1 Deltaproteobacteria bacterium
CCCGATAGAGATCGCCAGGCTGCCGAGGAAAAAAAGCTGCTGGGCCGGAGTGACGCAGAAATCGCCAAGGACTTGGATGCTTTTGAACGGTGACACGGGAAGAAATACCCCGACAACATTGGCAATGTTGTTAGCACCCAGAGCAAAGGAGCCGAAGACGCCAGTGAGAACCAGCCCGTAGCGGGTCATTTCATCCAGTTTGAACATATGCACTTTAAACTTGAGAATGAAAAACGCGACAACCTTATAGGACAACACTGCGATGATACCTGAAAGGATCGGGCAGGCAATCCAGGTCATGACAATTTTGAAGAGCGCACCGCTGTCGGTCGGCGAGCCCGAGAACAGGTTCCAGCCGATAATCGCGCCGACAATTGCCTGTGAGGTTGAGACCGGGTAACGCGCCATGGTCATCAGGTAAACACTTAGGGCGGCAGCAAAAGCCACGACAAAAGCCCCGGCAACGGCGTTAACCGCACCCAGCTTGCCTAATGTGTGCGTCGCACCGGCGCCGCTGATGACGGCGCCGAGGATGATAAAAATACTGCAGAGAATTGCGGCCGTGCGAAATCGGAGCATGCGCGAGCCGACCGCTGTCCCGAACACATTGGAGGCATCATTAGCCCCCAGGGACCAGCCGAGAAACATGCCGCTAGAAAGGAAAAACATGAACATCAGGATGACCTACAGTGAACGCTTGATGGTGAAGATTGCCAAACTGTCAGCCAGGTCCTCGGCTTGATCAGCAATTCTGTCGATATGCTTAACAATGTCACGCAGCTGCATTTTCCCTGCGAGATCGAGCTCTTGGCAGCTGAAAATAGCCTTCTGCAGGCGGGTTGATGATTTGTCTGATTCAGTTTCCCAAAAGGCAACTTTGTGCATGTGATCGGCGACCTGGGAGATGTCTTTGAAGTAAGCGCGTAATGACAGCGTCATTGCTTCAACCGACTGAACGGCGCAGTTGTTGAGGGCTTTCAGTTCATCGTGAAACCGTTGAGCGATTCCGGGGCGCTCGATTTCAAAGCGGAACATCACACCTTTAAACTGACCCAGTAGGGCATCCATCCGTTCAATCAATTTGAGGACATCACTGCGTGATTCAGGAATCAGGGTTTTGCGGTAGAGGAGGTCTTCGATAGAAACTCTCAGGGTGTCAGCTTTTTTTTCCGTTTCGACATTGTGGTGCAGATGTTCTGTGAAGAGTTCAATATTGTTGGCCAGGTAGGCATTTATTCCCTGGATATAAATCAGCCCTGACTTGCTGGCCAGATCGAGAAAATGATCAATTTCTTTTTCTATTCCTGTTCTTTCCTTGAAAATGCTGACAAATGGCATGTGGTCTCCCGATTCGTATTTGAAAAGAGTCAGAAAACTTTCAGGTCTTGACAGTAAAATTATAGTCTTCTTACTTTGATTGTCCAGAAATTTCAAAAATTTTAAGATTGAAATTTCAGCTCATCTTGCTATTGTTCGTAAAAATGGGGGCAGGCTTGTAATTTTAACTTTTGGAGAGGTCTATATGGCACGTAAACCACGTTTGCATTTTCCCGGTGCGGTTTATCATGTCAGATTACATGGTAATGGCAACCAGAAGGTTTTTTTGGATGCGACTGACCGGACAAGGTTCCTTTTGCTCCTTCAGGAGGGCATCGAGAAGTTTGGTCATAAGATCCATGCTTATTGTTTAATGCCGACTTATTTGCAGCTGGTCATTGAGGTTGCGGATGTTCCGCTGGCAAAAATTATGCAGCAATTGGGCTTTCGCTATACCCGCTGGTTTAACGATTGGCATCAGCAGACGGGCCACCTTTTTCAGGGGCGTTACCGGGCAATCTTGATCAGCCCTGAGGATTTCCTGCTTGATCTGGTGCGGGAAGTCCATTTATCACCTGTGCGTTCAGGTATCGAAAACGATCCAATGCTCTACGCCTGGAGTAGCCACCGCGCTTATTGCGGCCGAGAGCATGTCCTCTGGCTGTCGTTGCAACGAATATTTCTACTGCTTGAAGCGACTGGAATCCGGGCGATGATGAAATTTCATTCCTATGTTAATGAGGGGGCAGGTTCCCAACCTGAAATTGATTTCACTCAGGGGAGTGAGCGCGATCCGCGTATTCTTGGCGACGAAGAATTTGTGCGTGGGGTGCTCAAGCTTTCGCGGCAGAAATATCAGCCGAAGGTCAGTCCGGAAAAGATCATGCGGGTTGTTCTCGAAGGCTACAAGGTGACGGAGGAAGAGCTGGCTGCGCCGGGGAAGAATCGTCTCTACGCAGAGGCGCGGGCTTACCTCGCCTGGCTCTATCTGGAAACCGGTAGTGCTACGTTGACGGCTCTGGGTGAGCGCTTGGGACGTGATGTATCATCCTTGAGTTCGGCGGTTCGGCGATTGCAGCTAAAGGCGAAAAAAGATGAGGCGGTCGCTGCAAAGTTTCAAAAACTGATGAAACGGGTGCGGCGCTAGTTGTGCCGTTCGCCTGATTTGAGATTGACTGGAGTTACTTGAGCAACGAGCGGTTCTTTTTTTGCGCTTCGGGGTCGAAAATCAACCAGAACCATGCCACTGAAACGCTCTTGGCGATAGATTTCTACGCGATAAAGTAAGCCGGATTTATCAATAGAATATTTACGATTCAGTTGTGAGTGACGGATTTTTACATGCCCATCATCGGGCTGTCCTGGCCGGGCGAAACCGATAACATTAACCCGATAACCATCCTTCACATTGACCTTGAACTCCTCTGTTACCGGAATTATGGAGCCAAAAGAAATCTGTTGGGAAAGGCCGTCAATCGACATCGGAACGCTGGCTATACTGTGATCAAGTTCAATGTACTCAGGTTGCAAAAAAGCCAGCCGGTTGTTCCCGTAATGAACGCGATAACGTTGCCCATCAGGTTGCAGGCTGATCAATGGATTGTTAGTGTTGAATACGGGTTTTTTATTCAGCGGTAGAGGAAAGTTGTTCAGTGTCGGACGCATGTTATTCAGGTCCAGTTGAATGCGGCCATCGGCCAAGGAAATCAAAGCATCATCTTTTATGAGCTGCCGGACGGCTTCCGGGCTCAGGGGGAAATCTCGGGTAAAGTTAATGTCCATCTGGCGCATGAGGCTTTCCAGGGCCAGTAAATGAAAGTAGGTGCGTAAATGTAC
>JAPHSA010000307.1 GCA_026193235.1 Deltaproteobacteria bacterium
GAAATAGAGTTTGATGATGCCGGAGGAAAAATCGGCAGCACCAGTGGCAATATGATTGCCCGGATTCCTGGTGAAAAGGCCGGAGAACCGTTACTTCTTTCTGTCCATATGGATACCGTAACCCCGGCTGAAAATGTTCAACCAGTTTTGCATGAAGGGATTTTTACCAGTGCAGGTGAAACCATACTCGGTGCAGATGACAAGGCAGGAATTGCTGAAATTATTGAAGCAATCGAAGTTTTGAAGGAACAACAGGTTTCTCATGTTCCCCTGGAAGTAGTTGTTACTATCTGCGAGGAGCAAGGTCTACTTGGAGCTAAACAGCTCGATTTTACAAAGTTCAAAGCCAGCCAGGGTATCGCACTAGATACCACAGGTATTGATATCGTCATTAATCGTGCCCCGGCCGCCAATCGTTTTAATATTGATATTTTCGGACTTGAAGCCCATGCCGGGGTTTGCCCTGAGCAGGGGATATCAGCCATCCAGATTGCCAGCCGCGCAATCGCCAGAATGCCCCTGGGTCGAATTGATGAAGAAACCACCGCTAATATCGGAACCATTCATGGTGGGCTCGCCTCAAACATCATCCCTAATCAGGTCAGACTCCGTGGAGAGGTGCGCAGTCATGACGTCAATAAACTAAGAGAGCAGACGGAATTAATCCTCCATGCCGTCGAAGAGGAAGTCGATAAGGCGACAATTGTTATAGGCAGTGAGGCCAAGCAGGCGTCCATGGCGCTTGAACTCAACGAAGATTTTCCTGCGATGCAGGTCTCAGAAAATGCCCCCATCCTCGAGATTATCCGTCAAGCCGGCGAAGCCCTGGATCGACCGCAGGAAATCCGTGCTGCCGGTGGCGGATCAGATGCCAATATCTTTAACGGTAACGGCATTGAAATGGTGATTATTGCAACCGGCATGGCCAAGGTCCACACTATCAACGAGCAGGTAAGCCTGGATGACATGGTTAAAACCAGCGAACTGCTCGTCGAAATTATCCGCCGGGTCTAAAAATGCAGCTCAATTCACAGATAAAGCAAATTCAACCGCCGCCGATTACAGAGGTAAAAAGCTGGATTGCTGAACGCAGGTTCCCGCTTGACAAACCATTAGTCGACCTCTGCCAGGCGGTGCCCAGCTATCCCCCACCCCCGGAATTAATTGAACATTTACAAAACAGCTTAGCTGATCCTTTAACTTTCAAATACAGTCCCGATGAAGGCTTGCCAGAAGTTCGTGCTGAAGTTTGCCGCTGGTACCAGCGCTACTATCAAACGGCACCCTCCCCTGACCAGCTCTGCCTCACCATCGGCGCCAGCCAGGCGTTCTGGCTGGCGATGATTTGTCTCTGTCGTCCGGAGGATGAGGTCATTATCCAGCTCCCAGCTTACTTTGATCATCTGATGGGACTGGAATCACTGGGTATAAAACCAGTTTACGCCCCTTTTGATGCCGCAAATGGTGGTCAACCGAATCTCGAAACAATCGGCAAACTGATCAGCAACAAAACCAGGTTAATATTATTGGTGACCCCCAGCAATCCAACTGGGGCCGTCATTCCCCCCAAACAGCTGGACGCATTTTTTGAATTGGCTCAGGAAAACAATATAACTTTGGTGCTTGATGAAACCTATAACGCCTTCATCGGCGAACAGCCCCATCAACTCTTCAACCGGGCAGACTGGACAGACAATTTTGTCCATATAGCTTCATTCGGCAAAACATTTGCACTCACAGGATTACGTTCTGGTGCTCTGATTACTGGCGCTGATGTTATTGCACAGGCTCTTAAAGTCCAGGACAGCATGGTGGTTTGTCAGTCCCGCCCAGCTCAGTTGGCTCTCGCATTTGGATGCAAAAATCTGGATGGCTGGGTTACTGCCAACGCCAAAAAAATGCGGCAGCGACATGACGATTTCAAAGAGCAATTCCTTGCAGCTGGAGTAGCTTTTGAATTTGTTGCCAGTGGTTCGTTCTTTGCCTGGATCAAACATCCATGGCGAGATCTGACCGGGCGGCAAGCTGCAAAAAAACTAGCTGACAGCGGCAACCTGATTTGCCTGCCGGGGGAAGCCTTCGGCCCAGGCCTGGAGCCCTACCTGCGTCTGGCATTTGGAAACATTCAAAAAGAGCAGATCCCTCAGGCGATCGCCAGATTCCGAAACATCTGAAATCGGGATAATAACTCTAAACCGGTTCTGCGACGCGGATCAGGCGAACATCCTGCTGCGGGAACGGAATCGTAATATCCGCCTCGGCCAGAGCCTTATGGATCGCCAGATTGACCTGATACATTGTGAGATAATACTGTTTCGTTGGTACCCAGTAACGCAGGCCGATATTGATTGCTGAATCGGCAAATGCCTCAATTCCAATCTGAGGAGGTGGATCCTGGCAGATCTCACCAAAACTCGCCAGAACCACACGTAGAGCGGCAATCGCTTTTTCCGGGTCGTCCTTGTATGAGATTCCCACACTGGTTTCTATAATCTTATTTTCAAAAGAATTTCTGAGAATTTCACCAACGATGTGTTTGTTCGGTATGGTCAATTCTTCACCGTCTTCGGTGATAAGAATGGTGGCCGCCAGCCGGATTTCCTCCACGACGCCGCTGACGTCTTGAACGGTGATGGTGTTACCGACAACAAAAGGCCGGGTCAAAATCAAGGTCAACCCGGCTCCGTAATTGGACAAGGGGCCCTGGAGCGCAAAACTGCTCCCGAAAGCCAGAGCGCCCAGAGCAGCAATAAAAGGCGCTATTGAGATGCCAAATTTACCGATGGCAACAATAACAACAAACACCATCACCATGAGTTTTGTTGAACTGGCGAAAAAACGTGACAGGGTGACATCGATACTACGTTTTTCACAAAGACGCAGAACCACGCGTGACAACCATCCGGACAACTTCAGGCCGATGATCAAAATGATCAGCGCACCAAGGATCTGGAAACTGTACTTGATAAGAAATTCCGTCACCACGTCGATGACCTTCTGTAGCGTTTCAATTTCCTGTCCAAAAACGGCACTGTCTTCTGGGCTCATACATATCCTCCGATAGATTCAAAACTGGCGCATTTTTTTCATCAATGGTTTAGATTGTATCAGAAAAAACCATTTCTTCATAAGTCGACATATGAACAAAGCAAAGGATAGAATCGATGGCATATGAAAATTTACTTTTGGAAACAGACAACCATATCGCCCTGCTAACAATAAACCGACCGGAAGCGCTGAATTCTTTAAATCCACAAACGCTGGATGAACTCTCCAAAATGATTGTTGAACTTGAGAAGTCAACTGAAGTTAAAGTGGTCATTATTACAGGCGCTGGTGAAAAAGCTTTCGTTGCCGGTGGTGATATCGCGGCGATGCAACCGCTCATGCCAATGGAAGCCCGAGATGTTGCCCTGAAGGCTCAGCGGCTGTTTAACTCGATTGAGTTCGGAAATAAAATCTACCTAGCTGCAATTAACGGGTACGCTCTGGGTGGTGGTTGTGAACTGGCAATGGCGTGCGATATCCGCATCGCTGTAGCGGGGGTAAAATTGGGGCAACCCGAGGTAAAGCTCGGCATTATCCCTGGCTGGGGAGGTACCCAACGCCTGGCCCGGTTGGTTGGTAAAGGGAAAGCCAAGGAATTGATGATGACTGGAGATATGATTACGGCTGAAGAAGCCCAGAAAATTGGGTTGGTAAATCAGATCGTTAAAAATTCCGAACTGCTTCCTGAAGCTCGAAAAATTGCCACAAAGATTGCCACAAAATCACAGCTGGCGGTGCGACTGATCAAAGAGGCCGTCGATAACGGCTTAGAAATGGAGATCAATAGATCATTTACTTACGAAGCTGATCTTTTCGGGCTTTGTTTTGCAGGTCAGGATCAAAAGGAAGGCATGCAGGCTTTTCTGGAAAAACGCGAGGCGACCTGGAAAGACCGCTAAGCAATGATTACGGAATGAAGATGAGCGCGTCTCAAATCGTGGTTTTCAAACGGATGTCATTGACTCCCATTATCGCCTGTCGCTTCTGTAAGGCCGACTTAATTTCAGTGACGCTGTCATAGGGGACACGGAGCCCTCTGACTCCACGGCCGACTTCAATTGCTGACCCGGGATCCCCATGGAAATCTGAGCCTCCAGTTACAATTAAATCATGTTCTCTAGCCAGTTTAATCAACCAGTCGGTATCTTCCAGTCCGGAGCCATTATTGTAAGCTTCCAGGCCATCTAAACCCAAAGCAACCAATTCAGTTACCAGCATTTCTAGCTGTTTCCTGTCACGGGTTATATATGGAGGGTGGGCCAATACTGCGATTCCTCCACTACTGTGGAGTAAATTGATGGCCTCATCAACCGGAAAATAGCGTTTGGGAACATTGCATGGAACCAGATAGCGTTGAAAAGCGTCTTCATTGCTGGTGACATGGCCCGCCTGCCGCAGAGCCTGGGCAATGTGAGGCCGGCCGATTGTCCCTCCAGCCAACTTCTGAACAGCTTCCGGAGCGATCGGTTGGCGCTTTTCAACGCTCAATTTCTGGTTGACCTTTGCAATAATTTGCAAGTTGCGCGTGCGACGAAACTCCTGAAAGTCGGCTAAAGCGCGGACCAGATAAGGGTCCTGAAAATCAAAACCATAGCCCAGAAGATGCATATCGCTGTATTGGAACCACTGGGTCGACAACTCTACTGCCGGAATGACCTCAATACCTGCTTCTGCTCCGGCTGCACTTGCCCGTTCGATGCCGTCAATATTGTCGTGATCCGCTAATGAAATTGCTGCAAGACCAGCCGTCTTTGCCAGGGTGACGAGCTCTTCCGGCGAGTAATAACCATCGGAACAGGTTGAATGGACATGAAGGTCGACATAAGTTAATTGCATGTTTTTATTATCAGCCCATTCCTCAGTTAGATACCAGCATTTTTTCAAAACAACTTTCATAACTCGGCGGGTTGAACGCTTGACCATTCAAGCTTCAGAGTGTACACATTATCTCAGTCGAGAGTGAGTTCCCTATGCCCGCTAGATTATCAGTCAAAAACCTGAAAAGTTATTTTTTCACCCGCGCCGGATTGATCAAAGCAGTCGATGATGTTTCCTTCAGTATTGATCAAGGGGAAACCTTGGCCCTGGTTGGTGAATCGGGGTGCGGAAAATCGATGACTGCCTTGTCACTGCTACGCCTACTCCCTGAACCGGGGAAGATCGTTGGTGGTGAGATTCTCCTGGATGGACACGATTTACTCCGCCTGCCCGATGTCGAAATGCGGCGCATCCGTGGCAATGATATCTCCATGATTTTTCAGGAACCGATGACCTCACTCAACCCGGTATTGCGGATTGGTGATCAGATTGCCGAAGCTCTCTGCCTCCACCGCGGAGTGACACTGCAACAAGCCCTAGAAGAGGCAGCAAGTCTGTTAGAGCAGGTCGGGGTTTCTGACTCAGGGCGTCGCTTACGCAATTATCCCCATCAGCTTTCTGGTGGGCAACGTCAACGTATTATGATTGCCATGGCCCTCGCCTGTGATCCGAAGTTACTGATTGCTGACGAACCAACGACGGCTCTGGACGTGACGATTCAAGCTCAGATCATGGATCTGCTTATGGAGTTAAAGCAAGAACGCCAGATGGCAACCCTGTTGATCAGCCACGACCTTGGTGTTGTTGCCAGCAATGCCGACAAGCTTGCTGTGATGTATGCTGGCCAGATCGTTGAGCAGGGCAGCGTCAGACAGGTATTCGCTAATCCACTGCATCCCTATACACGGGGTTTGTTGCAATGCGTACCACGCCTAGGCCAAAAACAGGATTTGCCAACGATTGCTGGACAGATCCCCGATTTAAAAAAACAACCGGATGGGTGCCTGTTTATCGATCGATGCCCTTGTCCTTGCGCTCCTTGTGGTAACAAGGTTCCACAGATTGAAGAGATTGAACCGGGGCACTGGATTCGCTGTTGGAGGAATTGAAAGTGACACTGCTTGAAGTCAAAAATCTCCGGAAAAGTTTCCGCGTCAACGCCTCCCTCGGTCGCCCGGCGGCACGACTGGTTGCTGTTGATGATGTCTCTTTTTATCTCAACCGGGGTGAAATCCTAGGCTTGGTCGGTGAATCCGGATGTGGAAAATCGACCACGGGAAAACTGATTATCCAGTTACAAAAAGCGGACTCTGGCCAGGTTTTTTTTGCGGGTGAAGAGTTAACTCACCTGTCACCGCGACAACTTCGCACTCATCGTAAACGCGTTCAAATGATTTTTCAGGATCCCTTTTCATCATTGAATCCACGGATGACTGTCGGAGCCATTTTAAGCGAACCTTTTGTTATCCATAAACTCGCCCCAGCGCGTGAAATCAACGATCGAGTCATAGAACTGCTGGAACAAGTCGGCCTGTCACCAGAGCACGCACAACGCTATCCCCATGAATTTTCTGGTGGCCAAAGGCAGCGGGTTGGAATCGCCAGGGCTTTAGCAGTTGAACCTGATTTAATCATTGCCGATGAGCCAGTCTCTGCCCTTGACCTGTCAGTCCAAGCACAGGTCATCAACCTCCTTAAAAGAATTCAACAGGAGCGCGGTCTCAGTTATCTTTTTATTGCTCATGATCTGGCCGTGATCGAACATGTCAGCGATCGCATTGCCGTCATGTATCTAGGTAAAATTGTCGAGTTGACGAGCGCAGCGGAACTCTATAAGAATCCACGCCATCCATATACCGAAGCATTAATGAACGCCGTTCCAACACCAGATCCTGATCATCCAAGACCCGCCGCCCTGACAGGTGAGATACCTTCTCCCATCAACCCACCAAGTGGATGTTATTTCCACCCTCGCTGTCCGTATGCAGACCAGCTCTGCAGACAGCAGGCACCACCTCTCAGCGAGCTTGGCCAAGATCATTTAGTAGCCTGTCATCACCATAGCAAGGTTGGCAAATACCTACTCCACAAAAGGCCAATTTAAGCTAATTCACTCAGCTCACTGTCATTGTAAGTAGAATTTAATCGTAAAATCTGTCCAATTAGACTAGAATGGCTGAAATCTTTTAATTCTCTGGCCAACCTACACATGACACCTAAAAACAGAACAAAATCTGATCACAGTCTTGGGTTAAGCACTCTGCAGGATATCAGTGCGCTTATTCTGCAATCCCACGATCTTGATGAAACAATCAGTAATATTGTTGATATGGTCGCCGAACGGGCCCACTCAGATGTCTGCTCGCTCTACCTGTTAGAACAAGACCTGCAAACCCTGACGTTAAGAGCAACGCGAGGTCTGGATCAGTCAGCAATCGGAAAAGTCAGCTTGAAGATCGGTGAAGGCTTGACTGGTAAAGTGGCCGAAGAACAACGTCTCATGGCAATAGAAGAACCACAAAGCCACCCTCATTACCGCTATTTTTCTGAAACCGGCGAGGAACAATTCCACACGTTTGTCGGCATTCCGCTCTTTGACCGCAGTCAATCTATCGGTGTCCTGGTCATCCAGAATCGTCAAGCCCGAGTTTTTACCGCTGAAGAGCAGGCTACACTGACGACAATTGCCTTCCAGGTGGCCTCTATTGTGGTGAATGCACGCCTACTGGATGCCCTCGATAGCGATGCACTTTCCACATTATCATCGACCACCGACGCGACTGGCAGGCGGATGGAAATGCCCAATCTGGAGCAAGATGCCTTACGCGGAAAAGTAGCCTACCCCGGTGTCGTAACTGCTGCAGTGAATATTATTGATCAACATTTTGGTTTTGCTGATATTTTTGATGAATGTAACATTGACATCCAGACCGAACTCAATCGCCTTGATGAAGCCTTACGAAAAACCCGTATTCAAACTCTCTATCTGGAAAAAAGGGTTGCTGACCGCCTCACGCAGGAAGATGCGGCAATTTTTCATACCCACCTGATGATTCTCGAAGATCGAGGTTTTATCGAGCGACTTCATGAACTGATTGAAGAACGCCACAGTGCGCCTTACGCGCTGAAAAAAGTCATTTCCGGGTATTTGAAAGCCTTTGACCGGGTAGAAGATCCTTATTTGCGCGAGCGGGCTGCGGACATGGAAGATATCGGTCGGCGCCTGCTGGCAAATCTGGTCGGTAAGAACACCGAAGGGCTTCACCTGCACCATAAAGGAATACTGGTTGCCGAAAAGTTACTCCCCTCCGATATGGCCATTCTTGATCACGACATGATTTTAGGAATCATCATTGAATCGAGGGAGACCAATTCACATTCGGTCATCATGGCCAAAGCTCTGGGAATTCCGACCCTTGTCGGGGTGAAAGGAGCCGTTTCAACCATCAAACCGGATGCAACAATCATTCTCGACGCTAACGCTGGTTGTGTCTATCAAGACCCCAGCAGTGCCATCATTGAAGAATACAAGCGGCTTGAGCAGGACCGTTTGCAAGACCAGCAGCAACTTAGTGCTTTGCGCGATGTACCAGCAACAACAAGAGACGGTCAACGCATCTATTTACGCGCCAATATTGGACTAGTCAGCGATGTCAGCGTAGCAAAAAGGAGTGGGGCAGAGGGCGTCGGTCTCTATCGGACCGAGTTTCCATATATGGCCCGCAGCAGTTTCCCCGACCGGGAAGATCAATATCAGCTGTACAAAAAAGTGGTTGAGGACTTTAACGGCTTACTAGTGACAATCCGTACTCTGGATATTGGCGGCGACAAAGCTCTACCCTATTTCACTCCGCCCAAAGAAGACAACCCATTCATGGGATGGCGTTCCGTAAGGGTCAGCCTGGATCACCGCGAGATTTTTCAAACTCAGATCGAAGCTATCCTTATGGCCGCGGCGCACGGTCCTGTCCGGCTTTTATTTCCAATGATTTCTACCATGGAAGAAATCCGGACTTGCAAAACCATTGTGCAGGACGCCATTGCACAGCTGGAAAATGAAAAAATTACCTTTAACAAAGATATTCCACTTGGAGCGATGATTGAAGTCCCTGCGGCCGTCCGGTTGGCACCACACCTGGCTAAAGAGGTCGATTTTTTTGCTCTAGGAACAAATGATTTAATCCAATATTTACTGGCGGCAGATCGCTCCAATCCCTTGGTACAAAGTTACTATGATCCTCTGCATCCAGCCGTATTGCTTTCTTTGGAAAGCTTGGCGAAGACCGCACAACAAAATGGGGTAGAACTCTGTCTCTGCGGAGAAATGGCCTCAGATCCGGTCTGCCTGCTTGCTTTGATCGGTTTGAATATCCGCGAGTTCTCGCTTTCAGCACCTTGCCTGCCCCGGCTTAAACGATTTATTAACCGGATTGATACGGGTATTGCCACAGAACTGGCGGGAAAAATCTTGCTTGAAGCTGAAAGTTCAACAATTCGACGTATACTTGAGCAGGCGATCGAACAATTTCCGCCTGCTGAATATTAGAAAAAACAGCCAGAGCGCTCTGATCTGGCTGTTATGTTTTTGTTTTAAACCTTTATTAATCAATCAAGAACTACAAGCAAATCCCCCTGTTCAACCTGATCACCTTCACCAAAGATCAGATCTTTAACGACTCCATTCTTGACCGCTTTAACGTTAGTTTCCATCTTCATCGCTTCGGTCACCAACAAGACATCACCCTCAACGACAGCATCACCGACATTGACCATCAGTTTAAATATTTTACCCGGCATCGGCGCACCAATTTCGTGACCGTTTTCAGGGTCTGCCTTGACATGGCTCGTTTCATCAGTATCTGCGGATAGGTCTGTTACCGTCGTGCTGCGCGGTTCACCATTCAGCTCAAAATAGATATTTCGGGTTCCATCTTCGCGGACGCGCCCGATTGCGTTCAGCTTGACGATCAGAGTTTTCCCCGCTTCAATATCGATCGTTACCTCGTCACCGACATCAAGGCCATAGAAAAATACCGGTGTCGGCAAAACCGAAGTATCACTGTATTCCTGACGGAAGCGATCGAATTCCTCAAAAACCCCGGGATAAAGGACTGCCGATAAGACATCTCGATCAGAGACTTTATGGTCAAGTTTTTTCTCCAGATCATCTTTTTTCAGCACAAAATCAACCGGCTCAAGTAACTCTCCCGGTCGACAGGTCAATGGCTGTTCCCCTTTGAGGATGATTTTCTGAAGTGGTTCTGGAAACCCTTGATATGGTTGCCCGATCATGCCTTTAAAAAAATCAACAACCCCTTGCGGAAACGTCAGTTCGTGTCCACGTTCAAAAATATCTTTCGGCTCCAGATTATTCTGCACCATGAACATTGCCATATCACCGACAATTTTTGACGAAGGCGTCACCTTGACCAGATCACCAAACAGATCATTGACCTTGCGATACATGTCCTTGCATTCTTCCCAGCGATGGCCGAGTCCGAAACCTTCAACCTGAGGTTTGTAGTTGGAATATTGCCCTCCGGGAATTTCATGATAATAAACCTGAGCAGTGCCGCTGCGTAGCTCAGATTCAAAGGGCGCATAA
>JAPHSA010000205.1 GCA_026193235.1 Deltaproteobacteria bacterium
CAGCAAAGGCGCTGCAAAATGCTGTAAGTCTGAATTTTTTCACCTGACGGACAGAGATTGGCGACCCATTCAGTCAGCGGGCTCTTGATGTTATTAACTGGAGATTTCAGAAAGGGCGACAGTAGTATTCGATCCTCGGGGGTATAGGCAAACGGAAAGTCTGTCGCGTAATCGGCCAGCAGGAAATCGAGCGGAGCCTGGTTGTACTGTTGAATGATGACATTGCTTTCGATGGAGAGCTGGCTGGTCGGCTCTGTGAAAGTTGCTATAGCGACCGAATTATCTTCCACATCCCGATGCCAACGCAGGGTCGCCGAAGGGCTGATCTCAAGCGCCAGGGATTCAATCCGCAGTTCGTGCCCTTCCCGTGGCCGCAGCCGCAACGCATGTGGTTCGAGCAGAACCGGGGAGGAAAAATTATAATAGGTGCGATGAAGGATTTTGTAGCGTTGCATAGGCCATCCAGATCGTCAAAAATATTCTTAAGAGTCTGCTCAGCGAAGCAGATTTATCTATAACCTGGAGAGCAGTTCTGCTTTCTTGGCACTGTACTCATCATCCGTCAATATACCTTTTTCTTTAAGAGTGGCCAGTTTTTCGATAGCGCCAAAAATATCCGCTTCCTTATTGGCATCCTGTAGATTGACAGGGCTTTGTTGACTATTGGCGGTTACCGGTTGGGATTGAGCCGGTTTTTGCACAGGTTCATTGTCGATGGAAATGACGGGTAAGGTACTGACATCGACCAGCCCGTACTGGCTGGTAAAAGTAATCGAGCCCCCTACCGACTGTTGCTGGGAAAAACCACCGATCTGATGATCCAAGGTATCATAAAGCGTTACATGTCCATTGGCTTCAATAGCCAGCCGCCGAATGGTGGCAAAGTAGGCATAACGTACGTTATTTTGCGCACCAGTGCTGTTTGGAAATTTCAGCCCTGCGGGCCACCAGTTACCGGAACTACCGGCAGGGGGAGGAACAAACAAGCTGACTGCCCCAGTAGGACCGGAGCCATTTTGTTGCTGTTGATTGCCGCCATAGTTGCTTTGTTGCTGGGTGCCTTGATTCTGCGACTGAAAATTGCCAGTTTGAATGAGACCTGGTTGATTGGCAATCAGATTAGCAAGTTCTTGACATAGCCCACCGACGCTGTTTTTTAAGGAATTATTGAACATATCTCCCAGCATAATCATGCCTCCCCGCATCCATTGGCCTGAGCCACCGAATTCAGGATGATTAAACTGCGCCATAGAACCGTTGCCATTGATGACTGACTGCAACATGCTGAACACGGCATCAGGACTAAAATTATAGCGTTGTGCAATGTTATTGATTATTTTCTGGCCATCAGGGGTAAGCTGTTGCATTAGGAAAGTCCTTTAGACTTAAGGCTATGAATGACAGTGGAAGAGCTGGAGCAGCAGGATTGCTTTAGCATTATACACGCTTATTTTATTCCCATATTATTAATTTACAGTCAACCTGCCCCACTTTCCGCAAAGTAGAGTAATTTCGCACACGAACCAAAGGTCAGACAGCATAAAAAGCGGCAAAGTGTCTCGGAAGTCGTTCTGAATTGATTTGTGGGTCAGTGACACACCAAATCAGACAAGTCCTGAATATCGCGCAATCCAGGCATGTGATGATCAAAACTTAGACCTTATGACAGATTACAGCAACACTCTGCAAACTCCCTCGATCCGTTCATCAAATGTCTTGCCAATATACGATTTCGTATGTCCTTTAGATTTTTGACCGTCATTAAGCGTTATATTGAAGTAGGCGTGAAGTCATTTAGTTTGCACCTCAACATAAAAAAATCACGAGGTTGCAAGCGTGATATTCCATGTGCAATTTAGAAGCATTCGCTTGGATCAAAAGATAACAAAGACTGTGGTTGCTGGGTTCACCAGGGCAGTTCATCTCCGTTGCTATGCCAGAAAGAGCCGGTATTTTCAAGATTAAGGGCTGCTATTCTTTCGGCCAGCCCAGACGCAGAGTCTTCTGGGCTGATCAACCCGCCAAAATTAACCATCCGGGTTTTTACGAATCCAGGATGTAATTGCGCCAAGGCGATTCCACGTTCCTTCAGATCAATAGCCAGGGAACGTCCAAGGGCATTGAACGCAGCTTTGGATGCGCGATAGCCATAACGGCCACCGGAGTCATTATCGGCAATCGAGCCCATGCGGCTGGTGATGTTGGCGATTTTGCTCCCCGCCTGAAGGTTAGGCAGCAAGGCTTCGCTGATCCGCAACGGCGCGAAGGCATTAATCTCCATCTGCAAACGGAGTGAATCATAATCGATACTACCGAGGATCTCATCCTGAAGCAGGCCGGCGTTGTTGATCAGCAGATCGATCGTTTGCCCCTGCAGAGCCGACACCAGCCGTTCGATACTTTCCTTGCTGGTAACATCAATCCCTTCGATGACCTGCGCGGCAACCTTATCCAACTCCGGCGAGGTTTCACGACAGACCCCTGTTACCCGCCAGTCTTCAGCCTGATAATGCCGCGCCAGCTCAAGACCAATGCCACGATTAGCTCCGGTTATCACAACATGCTTCATGACGCACTCCTGCTCCACAGCCGATTCTTCGCTGTTTCCGTTGCATTTATGGTTTAAACAGCATCTCCGCAGCATCGTAGATGGTTTCTGACAATGTTGGATGCGGATGAATCGATTTGCGCAAATCTTCGCTGACCGCAGCCATCTCCATGGCGACAACCCCTTCAGCGATCAGTTCCCCGGCACCGGGACCGGCAACGGCCATACCCAGCAGCTGATCCGTTTCCGGGTCAACAATCAGTTTAGTCATCCCATCATCACGCCCCAGAGTCAGCGTCCGGCCATTGCCACGCCAGGGCATTTTCGCAGTTTTAACCTTGATTTTCTGCTCACGGGCCTGAGTTTCCGTCAAACCACACCAGGCGATTTCCGGGTCAGTAAAGACCACGGCGGGAATAGCACGAGGATCAAAAACAGCTTTACGGCCGGCAGCGACTTCAGCGGCAACGCTCGCCTCACCGTAAGCCTTATGGGCCAGCATCGGTTCTCCGGCAATATCACCGATCGCAAAAATATTTGCCTGCGTTGTTCGCTGTTGCCCATCGACAACGACAAAACCTTTTACATCTACTTTAATGCCTGCTTTTTCAAGTCCCAGGCTTTCAGTATTGGGTTTACGGCCGATAGAGATCAGAACCTTTTCAAAGCGTTTTTGGCTCCGCTCCTCTTTTTTGTCTTCCAGGGTTACGGCAACAGCATTCTTTTGTTCTTTAAGCTCGACAACTTTGGTTTTCAACAGAATATCTGCAAATTTTTTATCCAACCGGCGCTTGAGCACGGAAACCAGGTCACGGTCACAACCAGGCAACAAACCGTCGGTCATTTCAACCACTGACACTTTACTCCCCAGGGCCGCATAAGCGGAACCAAGCTCCAGCCCGATATAACCGCCACCGACAACCAGGAGAGATTTCGGCACATCTACCAGCTCCAGGGCTCCGGTCGAGTCGATGATTTTATCACTGGCCGGATCAACTCCCGGCAGCATGATCGGGCGCGAACCGGTTGCCAGAATCGCCTTTTCAAATTGCATCTCTTCAAGTCCGCCATCAACCCCGGTGACTAAAAGAGTCTGAGCGTCTTTAAATTGGGCCGTTCCCCTGACATAGGCAATGTTCATTTTTTGCACTTTGCTGCCCAGACCAGCTGTCAGTTTACCGATCACCTCGTCTTTCCAACTGCGTACACGCTCAATATCGATAGTTGGTTTTGCAAAGCTGACCCCGATAGCGGCAGATTCTTCCGCTTCGGAGACCAGCTTGGCAACATGCAACAAAGCTTTTGAGGGGATACAGCCACGATGCAGACAGACACCGCCCGGGTTAACTTCAGGATCAATAAGAGTCACCTTTAGACCCAGCTCTGCTGCCTTAAAGGCGGCCGCGTAGCCGCCCGGCCCAGCACCGATAACGACGAGCTCTGCCGCTTCGGATGGTTGAGCATCCGGCACTTCAGCGCTCTCCTCTGTGGCTGCATTCACAGGCTGAACCTCATCAGCAGTTCCCTGCTCCGTTGTCTCCAAAACAACGATGACCGCTCCAACTTCGGCGGTATCCCCTTCTGCAACCCGAATTTCTGTGATTTTCCCCGGCCTCGGCGAGGGGATCGCAACAACCGCTTTATCCGTTTCCAGCTCCAGCAGAGTCTGATCTTCCTCAACTTTTTCACCAACAACCACAGTCACTGAAATAACAGTTCCCGATGTGACACCATCAGAAACTTCCGGGACAACAACATCTAAAAGCATAATATTCCTCAATCCATTCTCTGAATTTAATTTTTCATGACCAGGTTGATGGGATTTTCGATGGCTGCGCAGATCCAGCGTAAAAAGCGCGCACCATCAGCACCGTCGATCACACGATGATCATAACTCAACGACAGGGTCACTACCTGCTGTGGGGTGAATTCATGACCGTTCCAAACCGGCTGGGTTTCAGCCCGTGAAACTCCCAGAATAGCCACCTGAGGAGCATAAACAATCGGGGTAAAGGCAGTTCCACCGATGCCCCCAAGATTGCTGATTGTGAAAGTGCCGCCGTCCATATCGGCCGGGCTGATTTTCCGTTCGCGGGTTTTCGCTGCCAGCGCATTCAATTCACTTGCCAGTGATTCAATCCCCTTCTGATCTGCATCGCGAATTACCGGCACCAGCAGTCCACCAGGAGTATCGACAGCGACGCCAATATGAATATATTGTTTCAGAATTAATTCTTTGCGTGCCAGGTCGAGACTGCTGTTGAATTGAGGAAAAGCTTTAAGAGCCGCCGCGCAGACCTTTACCAGGATTGCCGTCAATGTCAGTTTATCCTCAGCAGTGGTGCCGGCATTAAACTCGCGGCGAAAAGCCTCAAGCTCAGTGACATTAACCTTGTCATACTGGGTCACCATCGGCACAGTTGCCCAAGCATAACCCATAGCATCAGCCGTTAACTCACGCACCCGCGAAAGTGGTTCACGGGAGATAGCGCCCCATTGACTGAAATCGGGAAGTGGCCTTAGTCCGGAGCTTCCAGCGGTTGCTGCCAGTGCAGATCCAGCGGAGGGCAAAGCCTGCAGGGTCTCTCGAACATAGAGCCGAATGTCCTCTTTACTGATCCGCCCACCGGGGCCCGTTCCCTGAACCTGATAAATATCAACACCCAACCCCCGTGCCATACGTCTGACCGATGGCGCAGCCGGGGCCACCTGATGGTCACGGCGAATAGAGGTCAAATCAACCGCTGCTGATTCCGGCAGACCCGCGGCTGGAGGAAGATGGGCCACTGCAGGCACTGGCTGCGAGAGTCTCTCAGGCGCAGGGGGCGCAGGGCTTGCTTCAACAGGGGACAATACTTTGCTGCGGGTCTCAGCATCCTCTGCCACTTCAATTTCAGCTGCCTGCGGAACCTCGGTTGCCGCATCAAGGAGCATAATAACCGATCCAATGGCAGCACTATCACCTTCAGAGACGTTGATCGCCGTAATTTTCCCAGGTGCCGGTGACGGAATCGCAACCACTGCTTTGTCGGTTTCCAGTTCCAGCAGGGTCTGATCCTCCTCAACCTGATCACCAACAGCAACGGCGATGGAAACCACGGTTCCAGCTGTGACACCATCTGAGACTTCAGGGACAACAATTTCTAGAGCCATAACATTCCTCAGTCCTTATGTGGATTCAATTTATCGGGGTCAATCTTGTAATTTTTGATTGCTTTTGCGAGAACTGTCTTACTGATATCCCCGGAAGCAACCAGCTGGTGCAGAGCAGCAAGGGTAATATAGCGCGCATCAACTTCAAAGAAGTCACGCAAAGCTTCCCGCCCATCACTGCGACCAAAACCATCCGTTCCCAGGCAATGAACCGGCCCGGGAATCCATTGTGCCACGACCGCAGGCAGAACCTTCATATAATCCGATACCGCCACAAAGCTGCCTTGCTCCTTCTCCAGCAATTCACTCAGATAAGGCTTGCGCGCTGCCTGCTCTGGATGAAGCAGGTTCCAACGCTCCGTTTCAACAGCATTCTGGTAGAGCTCCTTGTAGCTGGTCACACTCCAGACATCCGCTGCCACCGCGTACTGTTCTTCCAGAAGTTCCTGGGCCTTGATCACTTCATTGAGCAGCGCACCGCTTCCCAACAGGTGGATTTTTGCTTTTTGCCCCTTGATCCGGTTAGTCCGATAGCGATACATCCCTTTGACAATACCCTCGCGCACGCCCTTACCTTTAGGCATCGGCGGCATCTTGTAGGTTTCGTTCATCACCGTCAGATAATAAATCAGATCTTCCTGGTGGCAGTACATGCGCGTCAAGCCATCATGAACAATGACCGCCAGTTCATAAGCAAATGCGGGATCATAGGCTTTGATTTTCGTCGGTGTCAGGGCCAGCACATGACTGTGCCCATCCTGATGCTGCAGCCCCTCTCCGGCAAGGGTCGTGCGCCCTGCCGTGGCACCGATCAGAAACCCTCTGGCGCGGCTGTCACAGGCCTGCCAGATCTGATCTCCAACCCGTTGGAAACCGAACATGGAATAGAAGGTGTAGAAAGGAATCGTCTGCACCTGATTATTGGAATAAGCCGTGCCCGCAGCAATAAAACTTGCCATTGAGCCTGCCTCACTCAAACCTTCCTCAAGAATTGCTCCGGTTTTCTTCTCGTTGTAGTAGAGCAGACTGCCCTTATCGACCGGGTCGTACAACTGTCCGGAATGGCTGTAAATTCCAGCCTGACGGAAAAGCGCCTCCATGCCAAAGGTGCGGGCTTCATCCGGTACAATCGGAACAATCAACTTGCCGAGCTCCGGGTCACGAATCAACTTGGCCAGGAGATGAACAAAGGCCATAGTTGTGGCCAGCTCACGCTCACCCGAACCTTCCAGATATTCCTGAATCAACCAGTCTGTCTGACAGGCCATCGGCATGCTGCCATCGAAGCGCCGCGGCAATGAGCCACCCAATGCGGCCCGCCGTTCTTTTAGATACTGAATTTCCGGACTATCTTCATCCGGTCGATAAAATGGGGCCTTGGCAATATCCTCATCACTGACCGGGATATTGAAGCGGGTGCGAAACTCCTTCAACTCTTCTTCATTCAATTTTTTCTGTGAATGGGTAATGTTTTTCCCTTCCCCAGCTTCCCCCAAGCCATAACCCTTGATGGTCTGGGCCAGGATAACGGTTGGCGAGCCTTTATGCTCCACGGCTGCAAGATAAGCCGCATAAACCTTCGCCGGGTCATGGCCGCCACGTTTCAGTGCTCCCAACTGCTCATCACTGTAACCTTTCACCAGTTCCAGCAGCTCAGGGTGCTGACCAAAAAAGTCTTTGCGGATGAAAGCCCCGTTTGAAGCTGTATATTTCTGCATTTCACCATCAAGAACTGCGTCCATCCGTTGCACCAGGAGACCGGAATCATCAGCCTCCAGAAGCGGATCCCAGTCACTGCTCCAGATCACCTTAATCACATTCCAGCCGGCACCGCGGAACGCTGCCTCAAGTTCCTGCATAATTTTGCCGTTACCTCGAACCGGGCCATCCAAACGCTGCAGGTTACAATTGACGACAAAAATCAGATTATCGAGATTCTCTCTCGAAGCCAGAGTGATTGCTCCGAGAGATTCCGGTTCATCCATTTCACCGTCGCCCAGCATGGCCCAGACTTTGCGCCCACTCGACTTTCTTAATCCCCGGTCTACAAGGTAATGATTAAACCGGGCTTGGTATATGGCACTTATTGCAGTGAGCCCCATCGACACGGTGGGGAACTCCCAGAAGTCTTTCATCAGGTAAGGATGCGGATAGGAAGACAGGCCCCCCTGGGGATTCAATTCACGGCGGAAGTTTTCCAGATCCTGCTCCGTCAGCCGACCCTCCAGATAGGCCCGCGCATAGACTCCGGGAGCGGCATGCCCCTGAAAATAAATCATATCGCCAAGGAAATCGTCTGTTCGTCCGCGCCAGAAATGATTGAAACCAACTTCCCAGAGCGTAGCCGCTGAAGCAAAGGTGGAAATATGCCCACCAATACCAGCTGAATCACGGTTTGCGCGGACCACCATAGCCATGGCGTTCCAGCGGATAATTGATTTAATCCGTCGCTCTATCTCGCGGTTGCCCTGAAAAACCGGCTGCTGATTGCGGGGAATTGTATTGATATAGGGAGTATTGGCAGTAAACGGGATGCTGACCCCCTGTTCCTGGGCACGAATCTGCAATTGCCGCAAAATCTGCCTGACCCGATCGGGTCCCTGCTCTTGAAGAATATAATCGAGAGATTCGCGCCATTCTTGATTTTCTATATCGAGAAGATCTTTTGGGCTCTGCTGTTTCTGACTTGCCATGGAATTTCAGCTCCTTTATCCAGATGACATCAAAAAGATGACTAAAATAATACACAATTATCTCAGTCACGTCAGGCAAGAGCACAAAATAATCTGCCTAACAGAGGAAATTATTTGAAAAATCGGCGGGAGTACTTTAGAAGTGGGCTCCCTCAGGGAGTTGAAGAAGAAATAAAACCGCCCTGTAGACTAGACTGTTGCTACAGGGCGGAAGGTATGTGCTGTTAATATTTTTTTATGTAGTTCTGAATTTCCCAGTCAGTAACCGCAGTCCGGTAGGAATTCCACTCCAGAGTTTTCCCCTCTATGTACTTATCAAGAATGTGATCTCCCAGTGCTTCTTTGGAAATTGGGCTCTCTTTAAGTGCGACAAGTGCTTCTTCCAGACTGCCAGGCAGACTGTCGATGCCGGCAGCTTCTTTTTCTGCCAGCGTCATATGAAAAATATCCACGTTGACCGAGTCTGGAGCGGCCAGCTTGTTTTTCACCCCATCAAGACCGGAGTTGAGCATCATCGCCAGAGCAAGGTATGGGTTACAGGCTGGATCCGGGCAGCGGATCTCGGTCCTGGTACCAAGGCCGCGGGAAGCAGGGATACGCACCAGAGCGGAACGGTTGGACGCTGACCAAGCGACATAGACCGGCGCTTCATACCCCGGAACCAGCCGCTTGTAGGAGTTGACCAGCGGGTTGGTGACCGCAGTGAAACCTCGGGCGTTCTTGATAATACCGGCGATGTAGTGATAAGCGGTCTCACTGAGCTTGAGTGGACCATTTTCGTCGAAAAAGGCGTTCTTCCCGTCAAGCGTGAAGAGCGACTGGTTGGTATGCATTCCGGAGCCGTTGATGCCAAAAACCGGTTTCGGCATGAAGGTGGCGTGCAAGCCGTGTTTGGCGGCGATCGAACGTACCACCCACTTGAAGGTGACAGTGTTGTCAGCAGCGGTCAGGGCATCGGCATACTTAAAATTAATCTCGTGCTGTCCTTCCGCCACTTCGTGATGGGAGGCTTCGATTTCAAAGCTCATCGCTTCAAGAGTTTCGATGATTTCCCGGCGGCAACTGATCCCTGTATCTTCGGGATCAACATCGAAATAACCGGCAACATCATTGGTTTCGGTTTTCAAATTTCCTTTTTCATCCTCCTGGAAGAGGAAAAATTCACACTCGGTGCCGACATTCATCGTATAACCGAGGTCTTTGGCTTCGGCCAGAACACGCTTCAGGTTGACCCGCGGACAGCCAATAAAAGGGGTGCCATCCGCCTTGTAGACATCACAGATAATCCGCGCCGCATTGATCCCATCTTTCTTTCTCCAGGGGAGCACCAGAAAACTGTCGTAGTCCGGCTTCAGATACATGTCAGACTCGTTGATGCGGACAAAACCGTCAATCGACGAACCATCAAACATCATTTGCCCATCGAGGGCTTTATTAATCTGGCTGCGCGGAATAGCGATATTCTTCATAAACCCGAAGATGTCGACAAACTGCAGGCGGAAAAAGTTAACATTTTGTTCTTCGATGATTCTCATGATGTCTTCGCGTGTCATGTTCTAGCTCCTTGTTTATAAGTGTTGTTTCGAAGAATTCCGGCAAATCTTGTACCACTAAAAATACTGCCGCTCAGAAAATTGATGATCCTATTCTGGTGGTAAACAATTCAAGAAATTTCATCCCTTTGAAAGAGTTGCCTTTGGCATTAAGTCGCGGGCTCCAAACGGCAATACTGTATTTGCCGGGGTGGATCGCGATGATTCCGCCACCGACTCCACTTTTCCCCGGCAGACCAACCTTGAAGGCAAACTCTCCGGCTTCGTCATAAAAGCCGCAAAGCTGCATAATAGCGTTAATCCGCTTTGATCTACTGACGCTGACAACCTCCTTGCCAGTGAGGGGATTGGTCCCATTTGTGGCCAGAAACAGAAAGGCCTGTGCCAACTGCTTGCAACTCATCTCGACGGAACAGAGGTCGCAGTAAAAATCTAAAACCAGATCGATATCATGGTTTATATTTCCATAAGATTTGATGAGATTGATCATTGCGGCATTTTTATGCCCTGTGAGTCTTTCCGATTTTGCCACCCGGGGGCAATAACCAATATCCGGATCGCCCGCAAGGATTCTGACAAATTCGATAAATTCCTGCTGCGGGTTCTTCAGGCTACCGATAAGGACATCGCAAACAACCAAAGCCCCGGCGTTGATCAGCGGATTGCGTGGAATCCCCTGTTCATATTCCAGCTGTACCAGCGAATTAAATGGCGATCCGGAAGGCTCCACCCCGACCCTGTCCCAAAGATAGTTCTCTTCCAAACCGCGTGCCAGGGTCAATGCCAGGACTTTGGAGATGCTCTGAATAGAAAATTTGGTGTTGGAATCCCCCAGAAAATATTGTTGGTTTTTGACTGTGGTCAGATGGATACCAAACTTGTCTGGATCGACATGACTTAATTCAGGAATATATGCAGCAACCTGGCCCCTGTCTTCAATCTCTTCCAACTCGGCGGCAATTTCCGAAAAGGCTTCAAAATAATTCATAAAAGTTCAGATTCCGCCTTTGTACTGAATAGAATAAAAGGAATCGCCCTAAAGCGTAAAGTGAGTGTAGAGGGATCAGGGCTCAAGGAGCGTCCCGGAGCCATTCAACCCGAACCTCCATATTGTTTAACACATCACCAGCGCCAAACTGATGAAAAATCGAAACATCTGCGGCATCACGACCATAGGCAATCGCTATCCTCCCGTTACAGAGTTCATTCTGGGTCGGATCAAATGCATACCAGCGCCCACCAACATAAGCCTCAAACCAGGCGTGTAAATCCATCGGCTGCAGGCCAAAAAGATAGCCGACGACCAATCGGGCGGGGATGCAGATACTACGGCAGAGAGCGATTCCAAGGTGGGCCAGATCACGGCAGACGCCCTCTCCCCGAGCATTGACTTCGCTGGCTGAGATCGGAACATTGCTCGAGCCAGGGGTATAGCGAATAGCATTGCGAATCCAGACATCGATACACGCCACCTGGTCGTACCCCGGTTGCACATCGGCGACGAGTCCCCAGGCAAGTTCGCCAAAGCGGTCAGACTCGCAGTAGCGACTCGGCAGCAGATAGACAAGCACCTGCTCCGGCAACTTCTGGATCTCAACCAGAGGCGCCCCTGGAGCGGCGGCCACATCATCTGCCGTCATGACTTCAGCCGAGGTGGCTATGGAAAAATGTCCCACTGGCGCTATTAGACGCTGGCAGAGGTTACCATAGATGTCCGAGAATTCTGTTACCGGAACATGCGGTTTCAGCGTATAAGACTCCCGGGCAACCCACTGGTCTGCGGTGCTCCTTGGGCGCAACATCAGCACCAGAGGAGTAGAGGTTTCGAGATAGAAATCGAGTTTACAAGTCGCTTTAATCCATGGCATCGTTGGAACTCCTTATTCTGCGTTACTCAAGAGCTCTCATCTCGGTCGCAGTATCAGCAACTTGTGGACTGAAAAAAACCTCCCGCACTGAGATGCCAACGTCAAGGATCTCCGCCTCAGTCTTAACCAGATACTCGTGCAAACCCAGCTCAAAAATTTCTTCCAGAGAGGCAAAATCAAAGCCAGCAAGCAGACGGCCTAAACCCTGCTCAGCCTTATTCGAATAAGTCCCTCGCCGACCGCCGGTAATGTGCTGTAAAGAGCTCATAGACGTATCCAGACAATAGTGAACGGCCCTGGGAAAATGCAGATCGAGAAGGAGAAAATCAACAATTTTTTTCGGATCAATTCGGCCGTGGCGCTTACGATACATTTCAAAAGCACTGGCCGAACGTAACAACGCACCCCAGAGAATATTATCGTAGGGGCTGCCAACATAATCGACAGACGGAAGCAGGATAAAATATTTGACATCAAGAATCCGTAAGGTTTTATCAGCACGTTCCAGCATGCGCCCCAAACGGCCAAAATGCCAGCCTTCACCATGGTTCATTGTGGAATCGGTAATGCCGATAAAGGTATGGCTTGCCGTCATGATATCAGCGAAAAACTGATGCGGAAGATCCATCGAGTCTTCTTTTGCTGCACTATTGATCATCAGGTAAAAGGTGTTGAGCTGTTCCCACATCTCCGAGCTGATGTACTCGCGCACGGAACGCGCGTTCTCGCGCGCTGCACGCACACAAGAATGGATCGAATTGGGGTTATTCCGATCAAATACGAGAAATTCAATCGCCTTTTCCCGGGTGACCTTGCCATAGAGTTTTTCAAACAGCTCATGGTCTCCCGTTGTATTAATCAAAGGCTGCCACTGGCTGCCGGAACTTTCAGGAATATCCAGAGCCATTTGATAGTTGGCATCAATAAAACGGGCAACATTTTCCGCCCGCTCACTGTAACGGTTCAGCCAGTAGATAGAATTTGCGACACGACTTAACATTATAATCCCTCCTGCTTCTGCACTGGTGATTCCGGGGAGGGGCCCCCTTCTGCATTCAGAACCCAGGTATCTTTACTGCCACCACCCTGTGAGGAGTTGACCACCAAAGAGCCTTTTTTCAATGCGACCCGGGTTAAACCACCGGGCATAACATAGATGTCTTTACTGCCATACAGGATGTAAGGACGGAGATCAACATGACGTCCTTCAAAGTGGTCCTCCACCATGACTGGAACCCGTGACAGGTCAAGAGTCGGTTGCGCGATGTAGGTCCGCGGACTGGCCTTGATCCGCTTGGCAAATTCTTTCTGCTCCTCTTTTGTGGAATGAGGCCCGATCAGCATCCCATAGCCGCCCGACTCATTCACCGCTTTGACCACCAGCTTATCCAGATTTTCCAGCACATACTGGCATTCGTCTTCACGCCAGCAGGCAAAAGTCTTAACATTCTTGATGATCGGCTCTTCGTCGAGATAGTAGCGGATAATTTCCGGCACATAGGCATAAACGGCTTTGTCATCCGCAACACCAGTCCCCGGGGCATTGGCCAGCGCCACTTTCCCCTGGCTGTAAGCCTCCATTAATCCCGGGACACCGAGCATGGAATCCTCACGGAAAGCTTTGGGATCCATGAAATCGTCATCAATACGCCGGTAAATCACATCAACCCGTTCGAGCCCTTTGGTGGTGCGCATCATGACTTCACCACGATGGATCAACAAATCACTCCCCTCAACCAAAGGCACGCCCATTTGCTGGGCCAAAAAACTGTGCTCAAAATAAGCCGAATTGTAGATCCCCGGAGTCCAGACCACGACGGTGGGAGAGCGGACGCCCTGCGGAGCAATTTCCTGGAGCATATCAAGCAATCGGTTGGGGTATTCATTGACCGGCTGAACACTGCAGGCGTCAAAAACCATCGGGAAAGTGCGCTTCATCAGCAAGCGGTTCTCCAGCACATAGGAAACCCCCGACGGGCATCTTAGATTATCCTCAAGGACATAGAATTCGCCGTCTCCACCCCGAACCAGGTCCGTTCCCGTAATATGACACCAGATACCACAGGGAGGCTTCAGCCCCATACAGGGCTTGCGGAAACCTTCAGCGGAGAGCACCAGATCGCTGGGGATGATTTTGTCTTTGAGAATTTTCTGATCATTGTAGACGTCATCGATGAAACAGTTTAACGCCTTGATCCGCTGCTTCAGCCCCGGCTCAAGGACCTGCCATTCTTTTGCCTGGATGATGCGCGGCACAATATCGAAAGGGAAAATTTTTTCTGTCTGTGACTCATTGCCGTAGACATTGAAGGTGATTCCCAGGTTCAGCAGGGCACTTTCTGCCGTTTTCTGCCGGCGCTGCAGCTCCGCCCCGGGCAGCGCATTGATCCGCTCGATGAGCAGGTCGGCACCCGAACGAGCCTTGCCCTGCGAATCAAACAGCTCATCATAAAAGCCCTCTGTTTTATAACCATCAAATCGCATCTAAGTCCCCTTTCCATAGGATGTTAGTTATCATAGCTTTTTGCCCGAATGACTAATTCAGGTCATCGGGCTGTCGGGCGACATCAACGGACACCTCGACCTTGTGTTTTCCTCCCCCAAGAGCAACTCCACGAAGAGGGGAAACATCGGCAAAATCACGGCCCCAGGCAACGGTAATATGCTGATCTGAAAGCAGCTTATTGTTCGTCGGGTCAAAATCGATCCACCCAGCATCCGCAGCGTAAACCGAAAACCAGGCATGCGAAGCGTCGGCACCAACCAGACGTTCCTGCCCCGGCGGTGGTAAAGTTTCAATATATCCACTGACATAGCGTGCTGCCAGACCCATTGAGCGCAGGCAACCGATCGCCAGATGAGCGAAATCCTGG
>JAPHSA010000177.1 GCA_026193235.1 Deltaproteobacteria bacterium
CGCTTTCCACAGGGTAAAGGCGTTGACCTGCCCTGCCGACCAATGCCGGCAGGAATCACAATGGCAATAGCCCATGGCTTCCGGCTGGCCGGTTAAGGTGAACTCAACCGCGCCACAAAAACAACTCCCCTGGTACTCTGTCGTCTGGTTCATGATATGGCTCCTATTTCCACTCTAAGGCTTAAAGCCTGCATCTGTTGCATTGCTGGCTAGTTGTCGAACTCCACTGATGATTGCGGCCGGGTATTAACATGGAGTTGGAAAATGTCCGGCCGTGAATAATGTCCGGCCACGTCGAACACCCTGCGGGCGCTGTCGATTTTCCCGCGATCGAGGTCAAAATACAAAATGCCGGATTCCTTGCGCAGCGGGCCCGCAACAATCTCGCCTCCGGGTGCAATGACAACAGAATCCCCGGGATTCACCCACTCTTCCGGGTCAGGATACAGCTGGGATTTTCCCGGCAGATCATCCGGGATATCACTGGCCCGCATCAGGTTCCCACAACCCAACACCCAGCAGCGGCCTTCGCGGGCGATGTGTTGCAGACTACCGATCCAGCCGTCGCCACTATCGTAGGTCGGGGCGATATAGATCTCGACGCCTTGGGAATACAGGGCATAGCGCGCCAGTGGCATATAGTTTTCCCAGCACGGCAATGCCCCAATGCGACCCGCTGGCGTTTCGACGACCCGCAACCCGGAAGCATCACCGAATCCCCACACCATCCGTTCAGGATTCGTTGGCATCAACTTGCGATGTTTGTTCAACAGGCTCCCATCCGCGCCGATGACGACCAGAGTATTGTAGAGGGTCGACCGGCTGAGCTTGCTGTCGCGCTCCTCGATGCCACACACGATAGTGACCGCATGTTCCCGAGCCGCTTCGTAGAGCGGAAGAAGATCATCCGACTCCATATTTACGCTATTATCGAAGAGTCGCTTGTATAACTCTTCGGACAAATTCCAATCGCCACCAGGCCTGAGACGCCAGACCCACGCGGGATAACCGGGGATAAATGCTTCGGTGAAGACCACGAGGTCGGAATCCATTGCCGCGGCCTCTTTAACGGAAGTAACCGCCAGTTCAATCGATTTTTCCTTATCCAAAAATACTGGCGCTTTTTGCACAATTGCAACTTTAGTCATGCCCACAGGCTTATACTCCTTATCCGCCAACTTTTTCCAGGATGTGATCAATGACCTGGCTATGTTCATGCTGGGGACTGAACAGAACCATCTCGGTAGCCAGATCTGCTTTTACCGTGTGTCCCGGTGGCCAATAAAATAAATCACTGGCAACGACATTCTCCTGACTGCCATCAGCAAAAGTTACCGTCATTTTACCCTCGATAACATAGCCCCAGTGTGGGCACTGACAAAGGTCTCCTTCTAACCCTTTCAGCAACTCGGTAATGTCAGTTCCCTCACCTAAAGAAAAGTATTCACCACTGATTTCTCCATAGTTAGTCGCGTCTCCAAAATTAGTCAATTGACGGGCTATAGCTCCTGGCACGTCGATTCTGACCGGTACATCATCTTTTGCTATCCGCATGATTTTTGCTCCTTAAAAAAGTTAGATTTTCCTCGGATAAGGTCGATACTCATAGGCTGTTCCACATGGGAGCGGTAACAAAAAAACCGAGCATCCCGGAAGAATTTATTCTTTCGGCAGCTCGGCTATCTTGGTAGTATTGGAGAGAAGACCCGTGGCTTTCCGTCCCTGTTTTTCAACAGGTTTGGCTTTTTCGTGGATCACTGAGCTTCAACAGTAACACTAATAGATGACCTGTCAAGTAATCAATTGGAGCTGGTCTGATGGGTTTCGCCACAAAGTTAAATATCTGCAGCAGCTATTTTCCGACGCTCGTCAATCTTTCCCATATTTGCCCGTAGGGCAACAGCAGAAAGTCGATGCTTAGGCGTTCCTGGTGAGTTGTCAGTACAAAGCCCTTTTCAATGACCGACTGTTCAATTCCTTTCATGTGCAGCGCTCCCCAGGGGATGACCAGATGGTCGTATTTTTTTAACGCCTGTGGCAGATAACTGACGACATATTTATCCCGTTTGCCGAGTAAGTCATCCATAATGATGCTGTTGAAGTCGGCGGTAATGTGCGATTGTGCCCAGCGGCTGAATTCAAGGTAACCCGCGATTGGAGAATCGGCGTTCAAAACATACTTTGCCAGGGCGTTGAGCACTTTGATAGTGAGCGGGTCAAAATCACTCAGGTCGATATCAGCCGGCAGGAGATCAACCTTTGGCGGTTGTTTTTGCGCTGACGAATTCAAAGTTGCGGCATCAATCAAACGGCCCTGAAAAAGCATTTTATCCTGAGAGGTCAGCCCCAATAGATCAGCAATGTTTCCATATGCGAAGCGTTCACTCAGCAATCCTTTTTTATCAGTTACCCCTTCCATGAGAATCAGTGTCCGGTCCGGTGGAATCGAGGCGATCAGAGCACGGTAATATTCCGGCTGGGCCAGATGAATCATCCCTGTGAGTTGAATCTGTTTGTCTTTCTTCCGGTAAGTCCGATCTGCCATATACAGGCCGTCCGGTTTAAGCCGGACAAAACCCGCACTGTTGCTTTCAATCAGGTTTCCGGCTGCGGAGAACGTAATCAACAGCAGGATCACGGGGAAAACAACGATGTTGATCAGGCCGAATATCAACAAATTGCGAAATCTGAAAAAGGGTCTGTAAAATTGGTTCGGGGCCAGGAGGAAGCTGCGGTTGTTGAGCAACCGGTTAAGGTGGAGGATGATCAGTCCAACAATGATTTGGGCGACAAAGGCATAGAGTCGGTATTGCTCGCCAACAACCATTTCCAGGGGCCAGTAATCGATCAAACTCCATGCCAGCCAGATCAATAATGGCAGTAGAATCCTCTTTGGCAGGTGGCGGTTAAATCCGAA
>JAPHSA010000290.1 GCA_026193235.1 Deltaproteobacteria bacterium
ATATACCCGCTATCTGGGGACCGTACGCTGCTGAAGTGAGCATTCAATTTGACAATAAACGCGCCGCTCTGAAGCAATTTGATACTCTTCTGCCACAGCGTTGGAGAGAACTGCAAAATCTCTTTCAACAGGTTCGCCCACCGGAATACTTTGCCGATCTGTTCGGTCGGATAGGCGCCCCTTTTAGTCTTGCTGCTTTCGATTTAACCAGAGATGAATTTATGCTCGCCGGCCTCAACAGCCGAACTATCCGCCGCGAACGGATCACCGTCCTTGATTTTGCTGCCCATGCCGGAGTCCTCTAAGCGGCAGCGGAGGATGCTCTCCAACTTCTCCACTGATTCAGCTTTTGTCTTGCAGCAGGCCGTCAGTCAAAAACAGCAGTAAGTTACCTATTGGCTGCTCGTGCCGAAATACACTCATCTTCTCCCATCTCAAATTCACGGCAAATCCATGGGCGCTTTTCGTAGATCGTGCAAGTCATTGTCTTTCGGTTCAATGCCGCACACCAGCCATCTTCCAGCCGCTTCATGCTGCTCTCGCCCCGCGTATTTATGACAATGAATTTATCGGGTATTTCGGTGTCGTTAAAGAGCATAGCCTCTAAGCGGCAACAGGAGGCCTCACAGTTTGTACAGGTCACCTCAAGATCCCTAAGGGATTCAACTTCGTTAATCATAGATTGTTTTCTTTGTTGATCTTTATTTGAATTGCCAACATTTGGCTTTGCCTGGCAGTTAGAAAACCGGCGACACGATTTACAGCAGAGCTAGCATAACCCGGCTGTTTTGCCACTTCAATCCCTGCGACATAACAGCAGCGAGGTGCCAGATAATTGCTTTTATGCGGTCGCATTTCTCCTCTTGTTGCCGGCAATCCCACGGGGCGTGGTGAGCGTGATCAGTTGAATGGAAGTGCCCCCGATCATTTCAGCCAACAGTGCCGGACATATGCAGCAGTAACTGATTGAATGCATGACTGGATGCCAGTGTGGAGGTTTCGCTCATGGTATGGTAGCCAGCCGTCGGGATCTGTAACGTTGTCCCCTGCACAAATCCGCTGGATGCAGCAATTATCCGGCCCAATTCCGTACTGCCGAGGGACTGCTGAGGATTTCCCAATTTCCCGGCCTGCTGATTTTGCGCTTCGATATAGGCATCCTTGAAGGAGTAACCTATTCCCAATTCAGCGCATAAGCTTTCCAACCGCTCGGTCGTATCCGGATCAAAGTTGGCGTTGGCATCCTTGCGGCGCAGGACAACCTGCTGTTGCTCGGCAATCGACCGGTCCGGATAGGGGCTAGTGTCGACCACAATAAGTTGCTTCGTGCCCCCGTTAAAGCGCCGGAACCATTCCAGTAAAAAACGCCAACTGCTACCCGATTCTTCCTGCGCGGTAAAAAAAGCGGTACCCTGAAATCCAAGACTGAATAAATGGACGAGATGTGCCGTTGTGAGGACGTTGTCCAACTGTCCACTCAGAATGTCCTCAGATAGGCTCAATCGATCGGTGAATGCCACCGGAGTTCCTGCGACCAGATGTTCGAGCCCTTCAACTTCAAAAATCAGGTTACTGCGATACTCACACACGTAGGCATTGGCGATGATACCTGATCCTCGATAAGCACCGGAACAGGGTTCGTAGGCCATCACCGGAACCGACTGAAAGCGGTCAACAATTTTTTTCATCAATTTTTCGGATACGGAATTTCCCAGCAGATCGGAGCGCCGCCCTGTGACAAAAGCGGCATATTGAAATTCGTTGGGGCCAGTACAGATCAGTCCATGGCGATCAATATGCGATGAAATCAGGGCCGAGGCAGGTTCCGTTCCTTGAGCAACCAGCAAACCTTCATACCAGGTGACCTTGGCGCCGCGTTCTTCCAGTTCCCGCTGTAAAACCCGGAAAAAGGAATGTTCGGCACCAACGACACTCGGGTGTCGGATCAGTGCTTTCAGAAGATCAATAAATTGTTCATTGTTTCGCATAATTTCTGAATCTTCCTCGTAAAGCCCACATGCTGGGATAAGCAGATGAGAGCAAATAATATAAAAGCAGAAAAACGTCAAGATATTGTCTAAAGATTTATTTTTTAAGGGCGCTCTTTCTCATTTCGTCAGGGGTAGCTCCTTGGCTTTTAGAATTCTATCGACCAATTCTGCAAATCCAAAACCACCAGCCTGCTCGGTGATCCAGTCTGGTTGTGCTGATAATTGGTCAGTAAACTGTGTGATGTTGGCGACGCCCACGGAATGGGGGAAAAACCTGAACATTGGCACATCATTTGGTGAGTCGCCGACGAAAATGACCTGTTGCTTGCGTCTTTCTAGCTCCTGATTAAAAATTTCCTGGAACAGGATACGCGTCATGGCCAGCTTATCGTACTCGCCAAACCAACCATTGACATGGATTGAGCTGACCTTTGCTCTGGCCCCGGCTTGCCTGAAAAGTGCCACGATTCTGTTAACCTCACCCAGAGGCAAAGGGGGGACATCCTCACAGAAATCGATGGCCAGGTCGGTTTCGCGATAGCTTTGATCCGCTGAGGTTTTTGTTCCTGAAACCGTCGCTAAAATTTTATCGCTCAAAGCCGACAGTCGGTGCCGGTTCTTCTGGCGCACCGCTTCCGAATCCCAGTAACGGCGTATCATTTTGTGTTGCTGCGCTTGGTAATAAAAATAAAAAGCCCCATTCTCGCCGACAATTCCATCAACCGGCCACATGCGGGCAATATGATCGCACCAACCCGCCGGACGACCAGTAACAGGGATCACCTTGATTCCTGCCTTCTGGAGTTTTTCCATCGCCATAAAAGCGGTCGCGGGGATGCGCCCGTTGAGCGTCAGGGTATCATCGATGTCGGTCAGCACAGTGTTGACTTGGGCCAGAATTTCGCTTTCAATTTGATTCAATGGAAGCATGGAAGTGCTCCTGTCGTCTAAATCCTCAGGGTTTGTCGGGAGGAGCTTGCCTGCTGTTACGCCTGATCGCAAGCAAAAAACCGATCATGCCACAGATTTCCGGGAGTTGGGACAGCGACCTAATCCCACAGGCTTTAACTGCTGCCCACGAACTCTGATGGTTAACCATCTTCCTCTGCTCAGGGCGCTCAGGTGAGGGCATCTTTTTTTAGCCACGCCACAGGAGCCTCCACTACACCGGAGGTCGATATTAATGGTAACATCAACACATCATGTCGTCGTCACCAATTGTTGACAGCTGACAAAATGCACTATGAACAGGATAGACTATGGCAAACCAACTGACGAAACATTCTGAGATTCTCAGCGTGATTGACAGGCTGTCCGGTCGTTACCTGCAAGGCAAGATCAGAGCACTGCGTCTGGCGATGATCGCCCTGCTCTCGGATGGACACCTGCTGCTGGAAGATATCCCGGGCCTGGGCAAAACGACTCTGGCACTGGCCCTGTCCAGAGCGCTCGGGTTGTCGTTCGGACGCATCCAGTGCACCAGTGACCTGTTACCCTCAGATATCACCGGGCTTTCGATCTTCGATCGCGACCAGAGCGCCTTTCGCTTCATTGAGGGGCCGATTTTCAATCATATTCTGCTGGCCGATGAAATCAACCGCGCCATGCCAAAAACCCAAAGTGCCATGCTCGAAGCCATGGAGGAGCGCAAGGTCACCATCGAAGGCACCAGTTATTGCCTGCCGCAACCCTTTATGGTGATTGCCACCCAGAACCCGACGGAGCAGATCGGCACCTATCCGTTGCCGGAATCGCAGCTGGATCGTTTTCTTATCACCACCGATATCGGTTATCCACCGCCTAATCTGGAAAAAGAGATTATCCGTGATGGCGGTATCCGCGAAAAAATACTCGACATTGAACCACTACTGACGCTAGAAGACATTGAGCAGGCCAAAGAGGCTGTTCGTAGCATCCAGCTGAATGACAAACTGGTCGACTATATATTCGCGATCGCCCAGGCAAGCCGCGATCATCGCTTTATCGCTGCCGGGATATCCACCCGCGGTGCCATCAGTATGGCCGCGGCCGCTCGGGCCGCGGCCTATCTCGACGGTCGCAGCTATGTGATTCCCGAGGATCTCAAGCAGATCGTCGGATCGGTGGCCGCTCACCGACTGATTCTGCGTCCTGAGCACCAGTCTCTCAATAACCGTGAGGTGTTGCTATCAATTCTCGAAAACGTACCCGTTCCTATGGTCTGAAGCTGACTAAAGCGGGAACGCTTTACATCGTCATGACTCTGCTGCTCGGTTTCGGGGCGGTCAATACCGGGAACAATCTGCTTTATCTGATGGTGTCTGCCCTCCTCGGATTCATGTCTGTATCGGGACTTCTTGGCCACTGGAATCTGAAAAAACTGCAATTGAAGCTGGAGCCCCCGGACGAAATTTACGACGGACTGGAAACACTGGTCAGGGTCCATGTCATTAATCAGCGGCACTGGCTGCCTGCGTTTCTTCTCGACTTGTCGTTCAACGACACTTATCAGCAGCGCGGGCACCTTGCGCTATTAAAACAGCAGGAGCACAAAGGGGTTGCGGTGCCGGTCACCTTCACCGGCCGTGGTGACCATCGTCAGCATCGATTAACCGTCAGCTCCACCTTTCCCATCAACTTTTTCATCCGCCATCGCCATCTGGATCTCCATCAGACGATCACGGTTTTCCCGTGCCCGATATCCTGTCACAATCGAGGCGAATCGGACTTACAGCCGCCGCAGGGAGCGCAGGATAACCCACTGCGAGGCTATGAGGGGGATATCAGCCGGATTGGTGATTATATCGGTGGTGAACCGCTGAAAATGATTCACTGGAAGCTCAGCGCCCGCCATGACAGCCTGAAGATCAAGGAACTGTCGAATCAGCAACAGCCACCGGTTGAGATCAACCCGTTAGCCTTGCCCGGCCACAATCTCGAACTACAGCTGAGCTGCGCATCTTACCTGATCAACGATCTCATGCGTCGTCACCAGCCTGTTGGCTTGAAGCTGGCTCCACAATGGATTGCACCCGATCTTGGTGCGGCCCACAAAATCCGCTTACTCAAGGAACTGGCCCGCTATGGTAAGGATTAAAGTGCCCCTTGATGTGCTGACCTATCTGGTGGTCGTTCTGGGCGTCGGCCCCCTGTTTCCGTGGCTCGATCCCACCGTCAGGGTTGTGGTGCTGAGCGCTTTTATTGGAGGCGTCCTCTGCGACATGCGACAGCATTACTGGTTTGGCCCTCGCATCGCCACGGCGTTGACGATTCTGTTTTTTGCCCTCTACAGCGTACAGCTCAATTTAAGCAATGTCGTTCCCCCAGCTGTCAACATTCTGGTCTTGTTGCTCAGTATCCGACTGTTGACAGAAAAACAGGGACGTCACTATCTGCAAATTTTCGTGCTGGCCCTTTTCTGTCTGGCAGGTTCCTCGTTGCTGAGTTTGAATATCGCTTATCTTCCCGCCCTGATTCTGATGGTAACGGGGGTTACCATCGGTCTGGTTCTGCTGACCTTCTTTCACCGTGATCCCGGCTTGCGACTCAATCGACGACAACTATCCACCCTGCTGAAAACAGCGGCAATGCTGCCTGTCGGCTCTTTGATCCTGATGCTGCTCCTGTTTGTTCTCTTGCCGCGCACCCAGTACCCGCTGTGGAATTTCCTCAACCCCAAGGTTTCAGCGACTACTGGGTTCAGCGAGCTGGTGCGACCGGGAGCTTTCGCCAGCAATATTGCCGACAAAAGCGTGGCGTTTCGTGCCGAGTGCCGTGAATTGGCCCCGGAGGACCTTTACTGGCGCGGCACGGTGATGAACACCGTTGAGGGTACGGTCTGGAAGCGGGTCGCCCCACAACGGGAACGGCTGCGGATTGTCGGCGGCCAGCCAATCAACTATACCATCACCTTACCGACCACCAACGATCGCTTTCTGTTTACCCTTGATCTTCCTCTGAATCTTGAAGGTGTCCGCCACCGTGAAGAGGATGATCGGGTCTTTACGGCACATCGGCGACTGGATAAGAGTCTCACCTATCGGGGTCAGTCGCGCTTAGGTGCGCAGTTACAGCAGGAATCCGGGTGGGATCCTGCTATCTATCTGAATGTTCCCCCGACCCTGTCGTCGCGCATCCATCAGGTGGCGGAGCGGATTCGACAGCAAACGGACAGCCCGTACCAGCGTATGGCCCTGTTGCAGGAGTTCTTCCGCGGGCAACAGCTGAGCTACGCAGATTCCGACCTGCCCGGACCGTCCACGCCCATAGACGAATTTCTTTTTGATAAAAAGCGGGGCTATTGTGAGTTCTTCGCCTCCTCGTTTGCCCTGCTGCTGCGCTTATGCGAGATTCCTGCCCGCCTGGTAGGTGGTTATCTCGGTGGCGAATACAACAATCTGGGCGGTTATTATCTGGTGACCGAGGATCTGGCTCATGTGTGGGTGGAAGCCATGATCGACGACCACTGGCAACGGATCGACCCCAGCCGCCTCGCAGTCAATGCCTCCAGTGCTCTTCTGGCACCGCGGCAACAAGGATTGTCGCTGTTGATTCGTACCATGGACAATCTGGAACATATCTGGACTCGGGCAGTGATCAACTATGATCTGCGCCAGCAACTCGATCTGATGCGTAATAGTGGGGGGCAGCTCAGGAACATTCTGCCCCGCCTGGCAACATTGAAAAAACCGGTATTGATTCTGTTAGGAGGTCTTGCGGCTATCAGTCTCCTGGGTTGGTGGTGGCGACAGCAGCGCATCACTCCGGAATGCGGGTTGTTACAGCGGTATCAGGCTGCGATCATCAAGCGTCATCACCTGCAGGCAATCCCTTCGACCAGTGGGTTGCTCGAATTGGCGACGCAACTGGATGATGCCCATGCGATCATGTTTGCCCGCCGTTTCAGCGCAGTACTTTACGGCGATCAACAGATAACAGATGACGATATCACCACTCTCAATGCCCTGATCGATGCCATCGGTTCATCATCTGGTGATGGACAGGCACAAAGATGATGAAAATTTAGTGGTTCGTCGCGCTCGAAAACTTGCCCTGACGGGATTCGGATATTCACTCGTTTGATCACACCCTCTTTTCGCTACGCTCCAGTGTTTTATCGAAGTGATGTATGCAGGTCCCCTGAATGGCCTTTTACTTTCCATCCGAGTTATTATACTGTGATGGAATTTCGAAATTATAACGGCGTAGCTTAAGGCTATGTCGAGTAGAGGAATTGATGTGCGAAATTTTTTAACGACCAGTGCAGCAATAGAAAAAACCATCGCTGCCATCTATCGCCGGTTTGTGGAGACGATTCCTTGCGATGGAGAACTGAAGGCTATTTGGATGCGAATGGCCAAAGACGAAGATCAGCACGCCATGGAGATCAATTTTGCTGCCCGGCTGCCCCATGAAGGCATCTCCAAGGTCAAGGAAATGCCCCAGGCCAGGCTCGAGCAACTGTTTGATTTTACTAAAAGGATTCTTGATCAAGCCCGAACTTCAACAATACCCGTTAAAACCGCAGTCGATTTAACGCTTAAACTGGAAGAAGAGTTCCTGGCCGTGCATATCGCTTCTTCCGTCGCATTTGAAACAGAGACGATGAGGAAAATGTTTCAATCGATCGGGCAAAGCGAAGAGGAACACTGCCGGGCCATTCGTGAATATTCGCATGGTCTTAGCCAAAACGCTCTGTAGCTAAAAAATTGTCATCATTGCTCATAGCGGTGGTCTCTCGGACGGTTTATCGCAGCTTGGCACCGCAAACGTTTGTCGGACGATCACTAAGCGGTTTGTCAGGAAACCAAGCGGACATCAGGCAGATGCAGCGCCTTTTTAGGAGGCTTTCCTCTTAGGCTTTTAGCAGCCACGTAAACACTCACAATGCCGAACCTACGACAACCGTCCATTCTCGAATCCGCCATTCAGTCACGATACCATTGACGACATAGGGATCTTTTGCAACGAACTCCTCGATTGTCGCTTTGTCCTCCACCTTGAACGCTATGGCGGCGCCATCCACAGGGTCTGCGAATGCGCCGCCGAGAACCAACTCGCCCCGATCAACGTATTCTCGTACCAGAGCCAGATGTGCTTTTCGGTAGGGCGCCCGCCGCTCGACGGTATTCTCGATGTAGTCATAGAAGAGAAGAAAGTACATAGGTATCTCCCTTTCAAAAAAATCAACATGTGGTTACAACTCGCACGGCTCTTTCCCAACCGTCCGCCTAACAGGGCAATAGTTGAACGATTCATATCTTGCTACTTAATAGACATTAACATCTAGCGAGTCTGTACAAAAAATAAAGAACATATCCAGCCAAAAGTTTGAATATGCCTGCCGTTACCGATCGTCAATATAGGCCATAGCACGCCGGTCTCCAGCCCCTGTACATAT
>JAPHSA010000184.1 GCA_026193235.1 Deltaproteobacteria bacterium
ACTTTCCGTAAACGGAAAAATCGTCTGTTTGACAGCCTCTCCAGCTGACATCCTGGGTCGGATCTCCAAACAACAAAATATCCGCCCCTTGCTGCAGAAATCTGATCCTCAAGCAAAAGTCATTGAACTTCTGGATCAGCGCGCTTCAGTTTATTCACAGTTCCAGCAGCTTTCAACGTCAGGGAGACATCCTGATGACCTGCTGGCCGAGCTACTTGAGATAACTCAATCCGCCTGACTTTATTGTACCCCCACATTCCGGATTCCTCGCGGCCGCCAGGCCGGGGAAATCACATGGCTCCCCTTCCCTTTCACCTCGAGCAGGCTGCCAGACATGACTGTAAATTCGCCATGGCGATCATTAATCTGATCGAGGGAAGCCGACAGGCGCTCGCGCCGCAGGTCAGGCTCAAAAAGCGGCAGTTGACAATCGCGATACAGCAGACTTGACAAACGGACACCCAGCAAACGAACCGGCTGAAGTAAGAATACACTGTCAAATATCTTCACTGCAGCACGATAAATATCTTCGCTGCAGAAAATTGCGGTTGATTGTATCTGCTGGCGACTGAAGGTCGAGAAATCAGCGTAGCGCAACGTCAAGGTCACCGTTCTTCCGCTGACAGCGTAGCGCCGGGCCCGGCGCCCAACCATTTCAGCAAGTTGTAACAGAAAACGGGCGATATCCTCGCGTGCAGAAACATCCTGTTGCAGGGTCATACTATGACCAACAGTTTTAACCTCTGGCTCCTGCTCTGGAGACAGCACCGGGCTTGGGTCAATTCCCTGCCCCATCAGCGAAAGCCGTGGACCGATAATCCCGAATTGCGCTTTCAGCTTGGTGACCGGAAAACGGCCTAACTCTCCACAGGTATAAATTCCCAGGGAATTTAATTTTCGTGTCGTTTTACGCCCGATGCCGCAGAGTTCACCAATCGGCAGGTCCTCCAGCAAATCCGCTACGGTTTCGAGTTGAACAAAGGTCAACCCATCAGGTTTACGCATGTCAGAAGCCAGTTTCGCCAGCAGTTTATTGGGCGCGATGCCAATAGAGCAGGTTAAACCCAGGCGCGTTCTGATCCGGGATTTGATCAGATTGGCAATTCGCTCAGAGCTGCCAAAATAACGCAGAGATCCGGAGATATCGAGAAAGGCTTCATCAACGGAGAAAACTTCAACCAGTGGCGTATAATCTTGAAAAATCCGCATAATCTGGCTGGAGACATAAGTATAAAGCCGATTATTTGCCGGGACCAACTGCAACTGCGGGCATTTCTGGCGGGCTTCGTAAAGCGTCATTCCCGTTTTGACGCCACATGGCCGCGCTTCATAGGACGCGGTCAAAATAATCGTGCGTTTCTGGTTACCAACAACGGCAACGGGCTTGCCGCGCAAGGCAGGATTCGATTGTTGTTCAACTGCAGCGAAAAAAGCATTCATGTCGATGTGCATAATGGTCCGCGCCACTGCTATAAGGCCTCAATCTGTTCCAGCCGCCAGCTTGCTTCTGTTGGGCTGTAGATCAACTCGTAAAGGGAACCGCCATCGGTCACATGAAAATAGATCAGGGGAGTACTCCCATGGCGTTCTCTCCAACTGTTAGTCACTTGCAGAATTCTGTGTTGTTTCCTGTTCATATCAAACCAGACAGGCTTGATTTTGCCACCAGGCCCGTGAATGACACCGACTCGAACCCCATCAATAGCTTCCAGCATGACTAAATGTCCAATGAGCGGATAATTCCGGTGACTTTACCGACAACTGTAAGCTCCCCGTCTGCCGCAGTTAAAATAATGGGTGAAAATCGTGAATTCTCCGGCTGCAAGCGGACATGCCCGGGTTCTTTAAAAAACCGCTTCAAGGTTGCCTCGCCATCGATCATAGCGACAACAATATCGCCATTATCTGCTGTAGCCTGAGGCCGAACCACCGCCATGTCACCATCAGTGATATGCGCCTCAATCATAGAATCTCCTTGTACTCGCAAGACAAAAGAGTTTTCCCCCTTGACCAGCGAAGGATCAACATTCAGGTAGTCCTCAACATGCTCCAGCGCTTCACTCAGAGGCCCAGCGGCAACAGAACCAACCACGGGAAGAAGTTTTGAAGCCGGGGTCCTCAGCAACACAATCCCCCGTGATTGCCCCGTGGTACGACGAAGGTATCCTTTCTTTTCCAAAGCAGCAAGATGGCGGAGAACTCCAAGGTTCCCCCGTACCCCAAGATGAATGGCAATTTCCTGTAACGTCGGGGCAAACCCCTGTCGTTCAAGGTATTGAAGAATGAATTCGTATGTCTGTTTCTGGCGGGGTGTTAACTTTGGCATACACAACTCCAATTGATAGTTACTATAAAGTAACTATCAATTTATGGCGAAGCTGTCAAGCAGTTAAAAAAAGAAGAATGCTATTATTTGAGAAGGAATTGTTAAGTCACTTAGTAATCTAGATATTTTCAGTAATTTAAAATGAATTGATCCATTTGAGAGCCACTCAGGTGAACTTTTCTCGCAACTTAAAACATATGAAAACAAAAAGCGGAGCCATTTCTGACCCCGCTTAGGTAATTATATGTCGGTATATTTTACAGTGCTACTATTTCTTACGCTTCCACCCGTACCAGCCAAGACCTAAGAGGCCACTGCCGAGGAGCAGGAGGGTAGAAGGCTCTGGGACTGGAGCTGTTCCGACGGCAATATTGTCAGCTTCGAATGCATAACTGGTACTAGTCATCCTAAATGAATCAAAGTCTGGAAGGTCGTAGAAATTTACGTAAAGATTTGTTACATCACTCCCTTGATCTCCATCGGCTGGAGGAGCAACAGAATACCCTCCAAAAGAAGCAACTTCTCCTCCATCTTTATAAAAACTAAGGGTATTATAATCATCTACTGATCCCCACCAAAGACCAAAATAATTATACGTCGCACCAAGGCTAACATCTGCATACCCACTACTTAAATCTGATGGAACTGTTACATAAGAGGTTGCATCAGCACTAGACTCACCAAAAGGTGCTGCATATCGCCCACCGACTGAGCCAGTAACAATGGCGTAATCTCCTGACCATACCCATATTGGACTGCTTTCAAATGTTTCAACTATAGCACCAGCATAATTTGACGTATAATTATTACCATCAAGTGCATAGTCAAAGCCAATCGTGTAAGCGCTTGCAAAGCCACACATCCCTACAAAAATGAATATGGTAATTATTGATGCGATTTTAATTTTCATATCAATCCCCTTTTTACTGCTAAGTCTACTGTTTCTCTAGTTTTCATTATCACTCAATGCATAATACACACCAAATAATAATAGTTAAGTTATTCAATATGTTAGAGAAATAGCTAGAATTTCAAATATAGAATGTAAAGATTCCCGACATTTTTAAAAGCGAAAAACGAGTAATCAGAACCCTTGCTGTCGGTTTTCTTTACAAAGTTCCATCCCATACAGAGCCCTGAAGGTCACGAACAAGGCGAACTGCCTGACTGCCCCAGTCTTTTAATGGATTGAGTTCAGTTAGAAGCGACAACAATGCTGATAATCATATAATAGGCACCTCCGGCACAGCAGCCAACAGCGTCGTTGCTATGCTGAAATGAAGTAACAACTTCTTAGAGGAGGTGCAGCATGAAACTACATTGTGGCTTGGATCTTCACTCAAACAACACGTATGCCGGCATTATCGATCAGAACGGAAAAAGGGTTGTACGAACAAAGCTGAAAAACATACCGGAGCATATCGTCCAATTTCTAGATCCGTACAAAGAGGATCTTGCCAGCATCGTCGTCGAGTCGACGTACAATTGGTATTGGCTAGTGGATCTGCTTATGGATGAAAAATACAAAGTCCATCTTGCCAATCCGTCCGCCATACAAAAATATTCAGGACTCAAACATTCCGATGATATCGATGATGCGTTCTGGCTGGCTGAAATGAAGCGACTAGGAATATTACCGGAGGGCTATATTTATCCAAAGGAAGAGAGGCCCATACGTGATTTGCTCCGGAAACGGGGCCACCTCGTAAAACTCAGGACCTCGCTGATTATAAGCTTGCAGAATATTATTTCCAGAAATTGCGGAGTCAAACTGAGTGCCAGTGATATCAAGGCCGTTCAAGAGGATCGAGCTGCTCCTTTTCTGAGCGATCAAGAAGAATTGTCTTTGGCTGGTGCTGTCAGCAAAGACGCGATTGATTTTTTAGGAGGTAAGATTCGGTACATCGAGACTGAGGTGAGAAACCGCAGTCGATTGAAAGAGCCATACACTTTGCTTCGGACGATGCCTGGAGTCGGCAACATTCTTAGCCTCACCATCATGTTGGAAACGGGACCAATCAATCGGTTCTCGAAAGTTGGTGACTACGTCTCCTATTGTCGAAAAGTTCCGAGTCAATGGACGAGCAATGGAAAGAAAAAGGGTAAGGGCAATCAAAAAAACGGAAATCGATATTTGGCCTGGGCATTTTCTGAAGCTTCAGAACTTTCCCGACGGATGGATGCAAATGCAAGGGCGTATTATGATCGAAAGCGACAGAAAACAAACTTGATGGTTGCTCACGCCGCCCTTGCACACAAACTTGCCAGTGCCGCGTATTATATCATGAAAGATCAGGTTCCTTTTATGCCCGAAAAGCTGTTCCGATAACGAATGGGATGGAATGGTGAGCCTACCCTTGTGTTGGTTTAACCACTTATGCTGATTGGAATCCATTCTATCCCGCTTAATTCTGTCATCGGCATTTTTGCTGCCCATGTCGTGAGCCACAAGTGGCTGGTTAACAACCATTAGTACTGAAAACAACCATTTGGACGCGGCATGGAACCGAAGGTTTTCTGGTCCGTCTGACGACGGAAAAGGTCA
>JAPHSA010000301.1 GCA_026193235.1 Deltaproteobacteria bacterium
CCGGAAACTTCGGTGCTGATGTTGGGGACAATGTGGTTTTTCTTCAACCATTGGTCCAGCCGCCTGCGCGACAAACCGGTCTGTGGCAGGACCAGCGGAGCCTTGGTTAAGTCCAGATCCACTTCTCCATGCTGATGAATTGCAGAGCCCAACTGTTTAGCAGCAATAAAAATCAAGGGTGTCGTCATGATTGGCAGAAAATCGATCCCGCTACTGCGCCGTTCAGGCAATGCAGCGACGGCAATATCAATTTCACCGGCCTCAACCTGGGCAACAGCTTTTTCTGCAGCACCGGTGCGCAAGTCCAGTTGGACTTCGGGATATGTCTTACGGTAGGCCTCGAGAAGATCAGGAAGGAGACTGTAAACGGCGGTAATCGAAGCATAGATAGAAAGCGTTCCGGAGAGTTGCTGTTCATCTGCCAGCAACCCCTGAAAACTGTCAAATTCCTGCACGGCTTTGCGCGCGTAATCGCGAAATTTCTCGCCGACTCGCGTCAGTTGAACCGTCCTTTTATCACGGACAAACAGGGCTTGTCCCAGTTGCTCCTCCAACCGTTGAACCGTTCTGGTTAATGCCGAAGGGCTGAGGTTGCAGATCTGGCTGGCTCTGCCGAAATGAAGCAAGTCAGCTACGGTTAAAAATATTTTCAGTTCACGGGTGTCCATAAAGCTCTCCAACAATATTGTGATTTACGCAATACTATATATACAATAAATCAATTTACGCAATATTGACTTTCCGCTATTGTATGGAAATCTAAAAAAGCTGATCTTTCAATAACATTAAATAAAGGGAGAAAAAACAATGGGTCAAAATTATTTCAATTCATTACCATTCCGTCGCCAGGTCGAGGAACTCGGAAACTGCCGTTTCATGGACAACAGTGAATTTAACGGCGTCGAGTACCTTAAAGGCAAAAAAATCGTCATCGTCGGCTGCGGGGCCCAGGGCCTGAACCAGGGTCTGAATCTGCGCGACAGTGGCCTGGATGTTTCCTACGCTTTGCGCAAGGTTGAAATTGACGAAAAACATATTTCCTGGGAAAACGCGACTGAGAATAATTTCGAATTCGACACCATCGAGAATATGGTCCCGAAAGGCGATCTGGTCCTGAACCTGACACCGGACAAGTACCATACGCCGATTGTCAATCATGTCATGCCCCTGATGAAGAAGGGGGCCTGCCTCTCCTACTCACACGGTTTCAACATCGTTGAAGAAGGAATGCAGATTCGTGATGACCTGACCGTAATCATGGTCGCGCCAAAATCACCCGGATCAGAAGTTCGCGCTGAATACCTGCGGGGATTCGGTGTCCCGACCCTGATCGCTGTTCACGGTGAGAACGATCCCAATGGAGACGGCCTCGATATCGCCAAAGCCTACTGCTGCGGCACCGGCGGAGATCGGGCCGGAGTTCTCTTCTCCTCCTTCACCGCTGAGGTCAAATCTGATCTCATGGGCGAGCAGACCATCTTGTGCGGTGTCCTACAGACCGGCTCTATCCTCTTTTACAACAAAATGGTCGAGGCCGGTATTGACTCCGGTTATGCCTGCAAACTGGTCCAGTTCGGCTGGGAGACGGTCACCGAGGCACTTAAGCACGGCGGCATCACCAATATGTTGGATCGCCTCTCCAACCCGGCGAAGCTGGTTGCATACGATCTGGCTGAAGAATTGAAAGAAATCATGACACCGCTTTTCCAGCGCCACATGGATGACATTCTTTCTGGAGAGTTCTCAAGCACAATGATGAAAGATTGGGCTAATGACGATGCAGATCTTTTGCGCTGGCGCGAAGCGACCAACAAAGAACCATTCGAGCAGGCCGTCGCCCAGGCAACAGACATCCCGGAACAGGAATACTTTGATAATGGCATCTTGATGATCGCCATGGTCAAAGCGGGCGTTGAACTGGCCTTTGATACAATGGTTGAAGCGGGCATGCAACCTGAATCAGCTTACTATGAGTCACTGCACGAGACACCATTGATCGCCAACCTGATCGCGAGGAAAAAACTCTATGAAATGAACAAGGTCATCTCTGATACAGCGGAGTACGGATGTTACCTGTTCGCGCACACAGCTGTTCCCCTGCTTAAGGATTTCATGGCTAAAATCGATACCGACGTCATCGGCAAAGGTCTTGCTGTCAAGGACAACGGGGTCGACAATCAAACTCTGGTCGCAGTGAATGACGAAATCCGCAACACCCTGATCGAAGAAGTCGGCATCGAGCTACGTGAGGTCATGCAAGGAATGAAGGCGATTCTATAAAATTTCATCACGCTCATTGCCTCATTTACAGAAGAGTGGTATTCTTTCTCTAACAACTTGAGAAGGGAGGGAACATGATTGTTTCTGAACCACCACAGTATCGGTTGCGCACAAAATGATTAAGAAGAAATCTAATTGAAACTAAATAAATAAAATAAACAATATGGACAAAAAAGCCTCGATTCAGTCGGGGCTTTTTTGTCATCTAGCTAAAATATCAATCTTATTTCAAATGAAATGATAATTCTCAGACGCAGGAGATTGACATGAGCCTTTCAACTGTTGCCCATGAAGAAACCGGCCTGACACCATTCCCCCAGTTCATTACCGAGTTCAAGGCACAACTGCAGCACCTCTTTCATCTCCGGGGGGATATTGACCAACTCAGCATCAAGCGTGGCCTGCCCCCGTTCATGCTGCGGGAAATCATGTCAAGTAATCCTCTGGCAACCTATATCCCAGCACAATATGGCGGTCGCGGCGGCCATATTCATGAAGGTATCGCTCTTTTGGCGGCAGCCAGTTATGAATCCCTGCCGCTCTCTTTAGGCTTCGGCATTAACTGGGCCCTGTTTCTCCAACCGGTTGGCAAATATGCTGAAGAGGACATTAGACCAACAATATTTAATGGGTTTTTGCGTAATCGAAAAATGGGCGGATTGATGATCACCGAGCCTGATTTTGGTAGTGATGCCCTGCATATGCAGAGTTTCTATACCCGGGACATGGATTGCTATCACATCCAGGGGACCAAACATTGGGCCGGGCTGACTGGTTGGGCTGATTACTGGCTGCTCACGGCACGACAGAAAAATGCCGACGGGAAATTGTTGCGCGATATTGATTTTTTTATCTGCGATGCCTCAGCTCCGGAGCAGAACATCGTTGTCGAAGAATACTATGAAAACCTCGGCATCTACATGCTCCCTTACGGTCGTAATCGGATTGATGTCAAGGTTCCGCTGATGCATAAGTTACAGCCGCAGAGTACCGGCATCAAAATGATGCTTGATCTGCTCCATCGCAGCCGTATGCAATTCCCAGGCATGGGGCTGGGTTTCCTCCAGCGCATGCTTGACGAAGCGGTTCAACACTGCCAGCAGAGAGCTGTCGGCGGCAAGAGTCTGTTTGATTATGACCAGGTTCAGCAACGGATTGCGCGCTTGCAGTCCGCCTACACCATCTGCTCGGCGATGTGTTTCAACAGCAGCCAGAAAGCCGGAGTAGAGAACAATCTGGCCCCTCACGGACTTGAAGCCAATGCGGTTAAAACCTATGTGACTGATTTGATGCAGTCTTCGGCTCAATCCCTGTTACAGCTTGTCGGGGCAAAAGGTTACCGGTTAAATCACATCGCCGGACGGGCCATTGTCGACAGTCGCCCGTTTCAGATTTTTGAGGGCTCGAATGACATTCTCTATATTCAGATTGCCGAAGCGATACAGAAGCAGATGCAGCGGACCAAGCAGACCAACCTGTTTGAATTTCTACAAGGACATGAGCTGACTGGACGCGCGGCTAACCCATTGAAAAAAATATTGAATTTTTCTTTAAATGAACAGTTGTCTCAACGCAGGTTGAACGAACTGGGAAAAATCATCAGTCGTATTGTTGCTCTGGAGCTGGTGTTAAAGTTAGCGGATTCCGGGTTTCAACAGCAGCTGATCGATGACACTCAAACAAACCTGCAACAGGAGATCAGTGCTTTAATCAGTGGCTACAGAGAAACTAATACAAGTGCTTACGTTGAAGGCTATGCAGAAGGGAAATCCTGGTTCGACTGTTATCTCAACAGTTAAGGGAGAGCAACACCCCCGGCCAGGTCACTCACATGACTGGGGGTGTTTTTGTAGTGTCTCGATAAAAAATGCTCACAGGTCGCTAAAATTCATTCAGATTACTGAATTCTGCCCAGACCAGTGATTGGTTTGGCGCATTGACAAAATCGAAGATATTCTCAAGAATGTGCAGATGCTTCCGTTCTTCCACTGCCATTTTCTGCAACAGATTCTTAACGGCCTCATCTTTTTCTTTATCCGCAGCATCTTGATATAACTTGGCACTTTCTTTTTCTGCCTTCATGGCATATTGGTAAGCATCTAAATTGGATTTAAGCAAATGCTGTTCAGACTGGTTCACCTGCAGGTCGGCAAACAGGCTTCTTGCTCCTTCGAGGGCGGTGCTGTCTGCCATCGAGCTGACGCTTTCTTGCTCCTTCAATTGACGAAAGATATCATAATGCTTCTGTTCATCATCGGCCAGTTCGCTGAAAATCTTGCGTAAACCTTCCGACTCGGTCTCTGCAGCCAGTTTTTCGTAAAAGGCTTTACCATCCAGTTCCATTTTCATGGCGTACTCATAAATATTCATATTGATCTCCCAAAGGTTTTGAAGAGGTGACAAATCGGTTATGATTAACTTTATCAATCTCGGCAAATCTGTAAAGCCAATGGAGCACTTTTATGGCCAATAACAAACTAAGAAAGTCGGATGCGGAGCAAAATCAAATCCTTTCTAGCTTGCGCCAGGAGCACCAGGAACGCCAGGCTGGTTACCGGGAACGGGCGTTAAAATTGTTTCCATGGGTCTGCGCGCGCTGTACGCGGGAATTTGAAGGAAAAAAAGTGCGCGAACTGACCGTCCATCATATCGATCACAATCATGACAACAACCCTCCCGACGGTAGCAACTGGGAGCTCCTCTGTCTCTATTGCCATGATCACGAACACACCCGGGGAGTTCAGGAGGATCGACTCGATGGCGCTACGGACATTGATCTGAAAACTGACGCGCTGGCCCATTCACCATTCGCCGGATTAGCCGCGCATTTCAAACAGACCAAAAAGTGATTAATATCCCAGCAAACGGAAAGAGCCAAAAAACATCTGCCAGCAGCCAATAGTGAGAAAAAGCAGCATTCCCGCCAGCGCGATCCGTAGCCAGTATTTTTCCGCACGTTCAATTTCAGAGCATATGCTCGCATATTTATTTAACGGTTGAGCAATGCCGGGCAACATGCCGAACAGGGTTGCACAGAAGAGCCCAGCATACAGGGGGTAACCGACATAATTATAGTTCGCCTGGAGCATATCAAAGGGGCAATGATGGCTCGGCATCTGATAAATATAAAGAGAGAGGAAAGAGACCACCGCGCCGAGTGACACAAAAAACATCAGGACCGAGGCGGTAAATAACAGCGGTCTTAAAAGAGCCATTTGAGAACGCATACAGACAAGCAGAATAACCAGGTAGCCCCCCACAACGCCAAAGAACAGCTGCATCGATTGCTTAACCGGCATCCCCGCCAAACCAGCGGCGACTCCCTCACCTTCAGCACTGAACAGGGAGCCGCAGCAGGAGGTAATCACTTCCGGCTGCAACCCACTGAAATAACGCCACTGGAGATAAAGATCCAGTCCCACCACCGGGGTCATCGCTAACAAAACCAGATACTTCGGGCGAGTCAGTGGGGCGTCTTCGGTGCGCTGATCAAGTCGATTCAACACCACCCAGAAAGACGCAATAAAGAGCAGCGCGCCTTTAATCAGCAGCACCAGCCAACCGACAAGGTTGGCATTGAGGGCACCGGTCGCACACATGGCACCAACAAATAAGCGGTGGATATCATCAGCGGTAAAAACAAACAGGAGCGCTGACAGCATTTGCCCAACCAGGGCGTAATTCAGCAGGGTCGAAATCAACCAGGTTTTACGTTCCAGCAGTAGCTGTTGTTCGGAACTGCTGGACAGATCCCAATAAAGCAGGATTTTCAACCCATGCCAACTGGCAATCAGCATAACGATCAGGATAATGGTTGAGCCGCAGAGGAGAGCCAGAATCCCTGGGTGGAGAATCACGGTGCGGATTCCTCGTCAAGTTGCCCATGGCGCAAGTTAATTCTGCGCTTAATCAGACCGGCGTTATAGATCAAGGGGTCATGAGTTGCAATAATGATGGTCTTCCCCACATCATTGAGGCCGGCCAGAATGTCCAGAAGATCCTCAGACAGGTCACGGTCCAGATGCGCTGTTGGCTCATCGGCAATAACCACATCGGGATCAGCGATAAGTGCACGGGCAATCGCAACCCGCTGTTGTTCGCCACCGGACAGCAACTTGACCTTTTTGCGCTGCATCCCGGCTAAATCGAAACGTTCCAACAACTGCACGGCCGCTTGTTTAATCTCCCGCCAGGGCTGATCTGATGGATAGAGGGGAAGCATGACATTTTCCAGCACAGAGCAATCACGTAGCAGGTTGTAATGCTGAAACACAAAACCGAAGGATTCTCTTCGAATATGGGCCAGAAAGCGCTCTGGGAGTCTGGAAATGTTTCTTTCTTTGAAATGAATGCTACCCGTCGTCGGCCGTGACAGACAGCCGAGCAGACTCAACATTGTGGTTTTACCCGAGCCGCTGGGGCCGGTCAGAGCGACAACATCGCCCGAGGAAATTTGAAAAGACAGGTCTTTCAGCGCCATCATTTCATCCGGACGATAACGATTATAAACCTTACTGAGTTGCTCAATGCGAAGAAGTGGTGACATCGCCATCAGTCTCTCATGACCTGTTCTGGGTCGGTAGTTGCTGTTTTCCAGGCTGGAATCAACGTACACGCCAGATAAGGGCCAATAGTTAAAAAAGCCAGAACAAAGAGCTGATAAAAATCGACAACTGGGGATAGTTGAAACGCAGGGAAAAGGACCGACCAGCCTTTGAGCAAGGGAGTCAATGCCGGGGCAGAAAACACAAAAACATGAATCCAGGCGGCGATGACGCCCAACAAAAAAGAAGTCAATGAAATTACCAGCCCCTCCCAAAACTTGATCGTCAACACATCCGCGGTTTCCCAACCGAGCGCCTTGAGTACACCAATCTCGCGTTTTTCTTCGGCAGTGATCCCTGTCGCCTTGTCCCAGGCGAGGATACAGAAAGCAATCAACGCGGCAACTGCGACCGCCAGCATCATCCCACTGCGCCAATTAAACAGGGTCTCGTAGGTATGCAAAATTTCATCACGGGTAATCGGCCGGGTATCACTCAGGTGATATTTGATTTTTTTTGCCAGAGTTTTTATTTCACGCTGGTTATAAACCTCAACAACCAGATCGGTCGCCAAGGTGGAATCCATAGCAAAAAACTGCCTTAAGGCTGCTTCTGGCAAGACGACCAGATCGTTGGTCAACAGATTTGATGCGGCACGGAAAACCCCGGTAATTTTAAAGGTTTTGCTTGTGCTCGCACTATTTTCCAGAACCAGAGCATCCCCTTTGCCTGGGCCGAACACATTAACAATCCCCATACCGATGGCACACTCATCCGGCTTTATCGGCAAACGGCCATCCAGCAATTCAAGTTGCTCCTGATATTCTCCAATTCCAATCAATGTCAGGTTGGCCTTGACCAGAGAGTCATAATAATAGCCCCAGACTCTGGGAGTGACGGACTTTACCCCCGGGAATTTAGAAATAACCTCGGCATAACCGATGGGAACCAGATCATGGCGCCCGGCAGAAACCCGTTGCACAACAATTTCGGGGGCACTCACCAGGCTTCCCGTTGCTTCAGATTTCAAAGACTGAGTCAGAAACAAAACTGAGCCCAGAACAGCAATGGTGAACGCGTATACTGCTATCAGAGAAAAACTTTTATATTTCCGCCGCAGTAAACTGGACAGAGTATATTCAAGGATTTTCAGTTGCCGCCGCATCGCTATTCACTCCCCGACTGAGATGAAACACGAACGCGACTGAAAAAACCGGCAGGGCTGGGAGAGATCATCGATCCGGTGGGGAAATGTTCAAATGATCCGGGAAAGTCCTGAAAAGCGGAGAACAAATCCGCCTGGGATGGGTGGCGCGTATAGCGCGCCTCACTGCATAAGGACAGATCTGTTAAGCCGAGATAACTCACTAACTGACGCTTACCTGCCAAGTTTTCAGTGTCTCCGGTAGCTTGCGAGAAATGACTGAACAGGAGCAACATTGATAAAGACAGTATCAGGATTCCAGAACAAATTAAATAAAGAGTACTTTTAACCATCAATCCGCCGGCAGGAGCTCAGGAGTGATATTCTCAAAGCGAAACATGCCCGTTCCAGAATGATCACGCATAAATGTTTCAGCCAGTTCCTGACCGACAATCGGGATTAACTCTTTTCCCATTGGCCCGTAGACATCGCTGCCCAGAACAAAAAAAACATCTGCGATCGGCACCAGACGCGTGCTGTAATAATCGGTGACGTAGATTTCCTCAATCCTCCCGCGTCTGTCTGTCCCCGATTCAGAGGATAGTTTGAAATAGTAGCGAAACAGGTCCTTGCAGCCATCAAAAAAAAGCTGTTTTTCGTCCTTAAAAACGATCGTCGCAATCCAGTCAGGATAAGGGGCGACAAACATGCCACAAACCGGGCAGCGATCTTTTTTACCGGGTAATTGTGGTTCAAATGCCAGACTCTGCAGCGGCAGCAACAGCAACAGCAACAGCAAAATAATGGCGGATCGACCCAGTGTAATAATCACGGCAGACTCAACATCTAGTTGTGCTTGGGCATCTTCATGTTGCCCATTTTTTTCTTTTTCATCGCCCGCATTTTACGAATACGCTGTGTATCCTGATACATATCTTCATAACTGGCCTTCATTGCCTCTTCAAAGCTAGCGATAGCACCACCATTTTTGACGATAAAGGCATCTGCTGAAGGACGGTCAGCAAAGGCCCACTTGGCCCTGGAGGTCATAACTCCCGGCTTTTCACCACCTAAAACCCAGACTGCCTGTTCCGCATCAATCAGTTCGGCGGAAGAATAATCCGCCACGAAAAGCCTTTCCGGCATGCGATCGATAGCGTTGGCAAATTCCAGGGCCATGCAGTGAATACTACAGGTTCCAACTTCTCCTCCGTCCTCATATTTAACCAGCATCCGGCTATGACCGAATTTAGTGCGATCCATCCCGCAGTAGCTACAGGACAGATGATCCAGCTGGTCCTGATGTTGCGCGGCGAAGCTGAAAGAAACACCAATAATGCTAGCCAGCAGGACAGCAAAAAACTTTTTCATAACACCCCCATGCAAAGTTGAAGTCATTCCGGATTAATATTTTTCAAATTTTAACATGAAGAAAATGGATCAACAATCAACGCAAAAATATAATAAAAAGTTTATTAAAAAACTTGCATTATATTGGAGTTTGCTTATTATTATTTTTAATTTTAAGTCCTATTCTAGACCGATCAGTCAAAAGACTCTACCTATTACCATAGAGGACTACAATGCAAATGTTCGCAAGTCTATACAAAAGTCTGGAAAAATTATTTTTTCAGACACTTACCCGGAAACTCATTGGCAACATTGCCCTTCTTTTCTTATTGCAGCTGTTGCTGTTTGTGGCAATCTATCTCAATATTGCGGAGTTACGCGACATTATTACCAACGATCAAGGGGCGCAAGTAACGACTTTAATGGCTGTCGCGGATCGCACCATTTGGCAGGCGACCGTCCTGGTAGTTCTTTCCACCATTGCCACAATCGGTTCTCTGCTTTTTCTGCGCTACCTTATAGTTCGGCCAGTTCGCAATCTCAACAATCAGCTTGAATCGATGAACACCGGTGAAATCAACCTGGCCAACCGGCTTGACGTCAATACTTATGACGAATTCAGGGATCTGGCGAATAACTACAATCGCTTTCTTGACCAGCTCAGAGAAACCATCCACAAGTTACGCAAAATAGGTATTAATGTCGCTGTCGGATCGGCCACCGTGGTGAGTCAGGTTCAGGATGTTTCCGCTAAGGCGGTTACTCAGGGTGAATTGTCGACTGTTGTCTTTGGCAATAGTCAGGTAGCCACCCAAACCCTTGGGAACATATCCGACAATACCCAGCATATTGCCTCATCAACTTCAGAAAGCTTGGATTCGGCGCGCGAAGCATTGGGTGAACTGCAATCGGTGAATCTGAATATGGAGCAGATGTTGAGTCAAATCAATAACCATGACCAAACAATTAAAGTCATGGGCGACAAATCCCGCGATATCCGCAAAATTATTTCTATCATCCAGGGGATCTCATTTCAGACTGGACTTCTATCGCTCAACGCAGCTGTCGAAGCTGCGCGTGCGGGTCAAGCAGGAAAAGGGTTTTCCGTGGTCGCCAGTGAGGTTAAAAAGCTGGCCGAAGAAGCCAATCAGGCCAGTGAACAGATCGCCAGCCAGATTACTGATATGCTCAGCAGCGTCGACAATGCTCTCGCTGAAGCTGATGCAATCAACACAGCAGCAGAACATACGATGAACGTTTCCCGCATGGCCTGTAATAACTATGAAGGTTTGATCAAGGAATTTGATGATAACTATGGCCTGTTAACCCAGATCACCGCCTCTGTCGAAGAAATTTCTGCCGCCAACGTGCAGACCCACGAGAAAGTTTCAAATATCTGTGAACTCAGCCGTATAGTTGTCGAACGAACAACCTATTCCGAGCAGGTTACGGTCGATCTACAGACAACCAGCGAGTCGATGCAGCAGCTTGTCGCAAAATTCATAACCGGCGAAGGGGTTTTTGAGGAGATTCTTGAGCGAGGACATGAATTCCAGGATAAAGTTGTCGGGTATATAACCCAATTAGCGAGAGAAGGCGTCAATATCTTCGACACTAACTATCAGGAAATTCCGGGCACTCAACCAACCAAGTATGCGACCTGTTACGATCAATTGTTCGCACAGCAAATGCAACCGGTTTGCGATCAGGCGCTCAGCCAAATACCCTCTGGTATATTTGCTATTTGC
>JAPHSA010000226.1 GCA_026193235.1 Deltaproteobacteria bacterium
AAACTGTCCCTGGAACTCCAAACATGGGAAGTGTGCATATTCTTGCCTAAATCGGCCAGCGATTCTCACTTGAAACCCGCCATCTTTACTTGTCTCAAACCCACCACTGATTCTGATAGCAAAACCGCCACCCCTAAATAAAGGAATGGCGGTTTCGGCGGCATCCAAGTGTTTTTGTTCAGTTTTAATATCCATCAGAAAAATTCCCGCAGACTTTCGTCTATCCCCATCAGGGTTTCATACCAGAACTCCTTGGCCGCCTCGACCTTGTCATTTTCAAATTTCTCCAGCCATTCCACAAGACGAGGATCCGGATCTTTTTCCACCTCTTTTTTACGTTTCAGGAAGGTCAGTAAAAAGTCGATGTTAGCTTCTGACTCCCAGAAAATAGGGCTGTTACGGCTGTTGATACGACTCGCAAGGACGTCGATGGATTGTAGAAATTTTTCCTTACTGTCGTAAAGTGAGCCCATGATCTCGGGAAGCATTTCCTCTGCCCAGCCACGGTGAAAGCGGCAGGTACCGAGATTGTCGATGAGCAGTTCTTTCTTCATCCGTTCTGCGCACATGCGTCCCAGGGTCCGCGGCGGGATAAAGTCGTAGCTGTAGATCATGTAATACTTGCCCATCATCGCCATCGGCGTGAGAACACCGGAGACCCAGTATTGATTGGGGACCATCCAGCCACGCCGGTTGTGGGCTGTGTAGACGAGTCGATCATGTAGTGCCGTTCCCTTTTCCCGTGAATGGATACGACTCCATTTGCGCACCCCTTCTCTGAAATCAAGAATACCGCGGCGCCCCAGGATGGCGTCGATCAGTTCGCAGCCGAGTTCGGCGTTGTGCAGCGAATCTTTAACGACATCGAAACCTGTCATTTCCCACCGCGGCAAGCGGGTGACGCCGAGTTCCTCGGGTGATAAGAGCTTAGCGTCGAGCAAATCCATCAGCCAGGCCAGTACGCCACCGCCCGAGATTGCATCAAACCCCATGGCATCGCAGTGATGGTTGAGTTTTTCTGCCGCACGCTGGTCAAAGATGCCGCACAGTGGTCCCATGGTCTGGTAGGGCTCGTAGTCCTTTTTGTACTTCCCATCCATTTTCTTGCATACAGCGACACAGGGTTCGCCGCAGGTGGCTTGTTGTTTGTTTTTGATCGTCTCATCGTTAAACTGTTTCAGGTAGTGATCGACAACGAAGCTCTGGTGCAGGGATAGACGTTCCTCTTCACTCCAGAAGTTTGTGCGGTAATTGAAGGCCATAATCCGTCCCCCGACGGAGGCGTAGTTAACGCCAAAGGTTCCGCCGGTGTTGAACTTTTCGTCGAAACGGTATTTGCTTGTCACCTCCAGGTCTTTTTTCATCAGGCCAAGATTATACTTATTCTCAAACCACTGGTCGGCCACCTTGCGGTCGCGGAAGTCCTCGTCCACCAGAGTACCGCCGTAAATAATTGCTACAATACCGTGATTCTGCACCTGCGCGCTGCCAAAGCCGCCACGGCCGGCCCAGGTGTCGACATAGCTGATCTTCCCATTTTTAATGGGGACCGACATGATCCCGCCCATGTCGGTCTCAAGCGCCGCCGGGCCGGTTGCCAGAATGCGTGGGTCTTTTTCGTAACGCTCGCCAAACATCTCATAAACCCGGTCCGTGAGTGAATAAACGCCGGTTCTCCCCGATTTCCAGACACCCTGAACATCAATAGGAACCACTTCAACCTCAATCTCTTCACCGTGGTTACGGTTCAGACAGAGTACCGAGGGAACCGGGGCTTTGCCGACCAGACTGAGCATATTGATCCCCAAATTGTTGAAGACCAGCCCTGCTCCCCCCATGGAACTAATGTAATTTCCCTGCCAACAAGGGGAAAATCCGGTCACAAACAGCCGATTCGAACCCGGCAAAATGGAACCGGCAAAGGCACCGACACCGAAATTGAGACTGTGGTGCTTCTCGGCCAGATGAATGCCGAGGTCGACCGGTCCGAAATAGCGATCAAAGCTGTATTTCTTGGTCTTGTAAAAACCGGTCGACGGATCGACCAGGAGTACTCGCTGGAACATGTTCATAAATAACCTCAATCCTTACGCGTTGGAGTCATGCTGCTTCTATTCGTTCCTTTGGAAGCGAATGAAGCCCTTTCAGTTAAAGACTTAACTGCCAAGTGATCTCTTCAGCCAGCAGCGGCCGTGGTGTTATCTGCAGTGGGATCCGCAGGATTCGGGTTTCTGGAGGTGGTTTCAGTTCATGGTAGAGTTCACTGCTCCGGCGGCTGTAACTGCGTGACAGATGCATCGGCAAGAAATATGCTGGTCGCAGTTCTTTGAGCAGATGGTTGACATCTTCACAGCACAGATGGTCGGAGTCGCGCGCGCGGTTTTTATCTGCAGTTAAAAAAGTGCATTCACAGAACAGCAAATCGACTCCCGCCATAAAACGCAAGATGGTTTCTCTGTTTTCCTGGCTGAAGTTCACATCACTGATGTAGCCGATTGATCTTTGCGGCCGAGAAACAATCAGCTGTTCAAGCAGTTCGGCGACATTTTCAATCCAAACCGGTCTGATGCCCCCCGCCTGAAGGCTTAAAACTTCCAGAGGTTTCGAGTCTCCTTTTCCTGCGAGATAGCGTTTTTTCAATTCTCCCAGCCAGGGACCCGGCACCAGACCCAGAGATTCAAGTTTTTGCCGATCAATTGAATATGCTGGGCTTTCATTGATACGAAAAATCAAACTGGCTATCTGATGGTCGCAGGTTTCCGCCTGTACCTGAAGGTAGGGAGTTTGATGGATGTTAAGATTATTCCTGCTTAAAACCTCACCGGGCTGGCGACGAAACCCTTGTGGACCAGGAAAAATCGAACTTTCTATTTTTTCCTGATGAATCTCATGGACATGAAAGCTGCACCAGTAGTCCTCAACCAGGTTCCAGTCATAACCGGAAAGTTTATGTTCCATACGGTCCGAAAGACCCGGGGGTCCAAAAATATTGACGGTCCGTTCCGAGGCAATCAGCTGGCGAATGACACTGTCAATGCCCATCCAATGATCCATATGGGCATGACTGATGAAAATAGCGTCAAGATGGGTAAATGTGCGCTTGGCCAGATGGTGAACCTGACCACAGTCAAACAGCAGATGGCGGCCATCGGGGCGGGACCGTATCAGCAGGATCGGGTCATCAAGCAATCCGGCGAAGAAGGTAGGTACGAGATTGCGAAAGGGAAATTTCGGTTTCATGCCAACCCGTCACTCAGAAAATTACAAAATCTGGATTACATTCACAATTTTTTACAAACGTATTTTCCGTCCGCGTTGATTGCATGGTTATGTGCCATTTCAGTAACTACGGATGATTTCAGCAATTTGAACCTGATATGATTTGTACCACTTGGTTTTTCCAAGTTCTTGTGCCTGTTGGTGTTCTGGGTCATTTTTCCATGCTTTTATTTGTCCCTGATTGTGCCAATATGAGATTGCAACTTCTTGATTTTCTTCAGATACGGCGGTGAATTCAATGCAGCCATATTTATTAATTGCCAAATCTCTCATACGTGTAGCCATTTTGATGTAAGCATCATCGAGTACATTGATTTCGGCTTTAAATATTACAGCGTACATTTTCGATTTATTCCTTGTTGAGCCCTGGCGTTGGATTTTTTTGCAGTTATAAGTTACATCTTCCCGCATCCGGATTCATCATAGAAATTACCGGGAACGATTTGAAATTTCGGGGAAAAAGTAATTTGTCAGCGCTGCGATAATTAAACCACAGACTACACCCATAGCATTTGCTGCCAGATCCAGCCATTCGCCGTAACGATTTACATATGGTTGCAATAATTCGATTGCGCCGCTGTAAGCTATAAATAATAAGCCGAAAATAATCCATTTATCTGGTTTGCGCAAAGCTGTAGGAAACATAAGAACTGTATACGCTATTATGTGGTGAGTTTTATCAGTTCCTGGCACCGATGGTAACTTTGCCAGTGGCCAAAGCGATAAAGTCGTTATGACCGCAAGAGTAAACAGTGTGAAAGCAACCCAATTCATTTTTATGAAGACCAGTAGTTTAATCATTTATATATCTTCAGTTTTTTTATAAATCCAACGGTTCATTATATTGTTAGTTTTTTTCAACAAAATGTTTAATATCTTCTAAATCTTTAGTTAATGCCTTTATGATGGATTTTCTGATAAAAGGACCCATTGAAAATAACAGAATCTTAGCAACATTTGTTTTTGCAATTCCATTGAACGAAATTGTTAGTAAAGTGCCGGTTCCACTATTCCCTAAACTTAGCTTGGTAATATAAACCGATCCGTGACTTTCCGCCCGCGTACAATAGTATTCGTTCTCAACTGAATCAGTGACCCACATCGTTTCCATCTCCTCTTTTCCAAACATTTCCCTCGTTTCTTCCCATTTTAAACCGACAAAGTCCTCCGATGGTTTATACAAAATATTTATCTTTATTATGCTAGAGAGCATCTTCTTCCAATTTTCAATATCTGTTATTGCCTTCCACACTGAATCCTTTGACTTATTAATCACGATTTCAGCCGAGACAATCATTATTGTTATCTCCAGATTATTAGTAACGCTAACGCCGAGTTAAGCGGTGGCCAGCATGGAGCGCCGTTTGCGCAACGATGGCGAAGCCATGGATGTCCCCGGAACTATAACAAAGAATCAGAGGCCTGCTTCCACTGACGATTTCCGCAGAAACTCCTCCATCCTCTCCCAGTATTCGGGAAACAGCGAAAGATCGTTGTGCCCGGCGGCGGGGATGACGATTTTCTCCGCCACTCCGGGGGGGAATGATTCAAAGAGTTTCAGCGAATGCTTCATGGGGATGATGTTGTCCCGCTCGGCGATCAGCAGCAGGGTCGGGGAATCGATCTGCGGGGCGTAGCGGGTGCTGTCGTACTTGTCCTTGAGCAGCAGGCCGATCGGGTAGAACGGGTAGGCGCTTTTGCCGATGGCCAGCGCACTGTCGGGCGCGGTGACCAGAATCAGCCTGTCCACCGGGCGCTGGCTGGCAAGGTAGGTGGCGACCCCGCTGCCGAGGCTTCTGCCGATCACCGATATCTGCGCATGCTGCTCCTGCAAGCGATCGTAGACGGCTAACGCATCGGCGAACAGTCCCTGCTCGGTCGGGGTGCCGCTGCTGCCGCCGTAGTCCCGGTAGTTGACCAGGTAGCTGCTGTGGCCCGGCAGGGTCTCCCGAAACTCCGGGATGTTGTAGAACACGTCCTCGGCGTTGCCGCCGAAATAGATCACGGCCTTGTCCCGACCGGGCGAGATCGCCCAGACCTTGATCGCTTCTTCGCCGCTTTGTACCAGGATAAAATTGTCGTGACCGGGATGCTGATCGCGCACCGGCATATAGATAAACGACCGCTGCACCAGGTAGAGGTAGGCCCCGAAACCGGTATAAATCAGCAGAACGATGATGAGCAAGCGCAGCAGCAACATGGCGACCCCTCATGACGGATGATTCTTGTTTCAGCCTATAGCATAACAAAAGCCGCCCCGGAACAGGGCGGCTTTTGCGTGTTGTGATCGACCGGGCCGGATGCTCAGACCTGGTATCGCCGTTCGATCTCCGCCCAATTGATGAGGTTGAAGAAGGCGCTGACGTAATCGGCCCGCCGGTTCTGGTAATGCAGGTAGTAGGCGTGCTCCCAGACATCCAGCCCCAGGATCGGCTTGTTGCCGCTCATCAACGGGCTATCCTGGTTAGGTGTACTTTCGACCACCAGTTTCCCCTGCGGGTTGCGGCTCAGCCAGGCCCAGCCGCTGCCGAAACGGGTCATCGCCGCCTGGCTGAAGGCCTCTTTGAACTTGTCGAAGCCGCCCAGTTCCTGGGCGATCGCTGTGGCCAAAGCTCCGCCGGGCTTGCCGCCGCCATCCGGGCTGAGCAGGGTCCAGAACAGGCTGTGATTGGCGTGACCGCCACCGTTGTTGCGCACGGCGGTGCGGACCGCTTCGGGCACCTCGTCCAGGCGCGTGATCAGCTCATCCACCGGCAGACCGGCCAACTGTGAGCCTTCCAGCGCTTTGTTGACATTGGTGATGTAAGCCTGGAGATGTTTGGTATAGTGGATTTCCATGGTCCGGGCATCGATGTGCGGTTCCAGGGCCGCATAGCTGTAGGGAAGTTCGGGTAAGGTGTAGGACATAATCGACTCCTTCAAATGCGAAGCAGAGTTGTTTCTGCAGGCCGATGCGGTTTACGCAGCCGGTCTGCCAACTCCGTGTTTGCGGTTACGGCGCCGCCTGTTGCACCGTTCAGGTGTCGCAGGCAACGCGCGGGCTTGCCGCCCGGTCTGCACCAGCAAGAGGTTGGATCTTCGACATGAGATGGTCTGCAAATATATTCAGGTGGCGGCAGTGTTGCCGCCACCTCAGGGAGCTGATAATGAACTCCTTGATGCCGAAGACACCTCTCGGCGCCGTCCACCGTTCATCAAGTGGTACCGGTCAGCGGGACGTTCTCTGTGTATGGCTTGTGCCATAAGTAAAGTCTACTCCAACCTGGTTTGCGGATGTAAGCGGGGGAGCTAGTTTTTTTTCAGTGGTGGGATGGTGGTTGGGCGCTGCGCGGGATCTGATAGATAAGTTGAGATGTCGACTTTAGCGGGGGAAGGTCCTTCGTCCGGTCGAATAAAGGCAAACGCCCCTTTCAATTGTAAATTCTTTCAGGCTTAGGTCTTTTTCCAGAACAACTACTGAATAATAACCTATTGCCTTGTCATCCTCTTCAGAAACAAAGGCGTGATTATTTGATATATATTAGGCAGTTATGGTCAATTCATCTTTCCAGATTTCAAAATATTCTTTTGGATAGTTCCAGTAATTTTTTGAAGAAACCGATATTTCAGTCAAGATTTCACAGTCTGCTTGACTTGCTTGACGGATGGTCATTCTATTCGCCATTTCCAATGATTTCATTTAAGGCCTTACGAAGCTCAACTCTAGACCACTCGGCAGGTCTAATATTAAAAGGCCCGCCTGTAGATCGTTTTACACGCATATCGGTTAGAACGGTTCCCGATTTTACTGAAAGCACTCTAATATGGAAGTCAGCTTCATTTGTCCCTCCCCACAGGAATGGAACAGAGAACGTTAAACTTAGTCTGGGCGTTAATTCTTCAATACGGATTAAGATGATGATATCAATACCCTGCTCAGAAAACTGATTCAGGAGTTCTGACTCTGGTCGGCCAGACCAGTCAGCAAATTCTCTAATCCCTCCGGGTTTCAAAATACTGCCACATGGAAGCGCCTGAAATTCTCTTTCAATTTCCTCAAGGGCCATTACTTTTCTTTTTTCCGGTTCTTTTTGGTCTTTTCTCCATGCGACTTCGGGAAGAATGACGACATTCCCAATATCTCCATACTTTTCATTGCAAATGGTTTTTTCACCAGCGGCCTGATAAGTCTGCATAGTCGTAGTAGCACATCCCGATATTGTGAGTATCACAAGCAACCATAATGCGCCTCGGTTCTTCCTCAACTTAATAGCTCCTTGTGTATGGAACCCATAACGGTTCATGATAACCGGCGGCGACGCGAACTTGCGTGACCCACCGAACTGTTCAAGAATATTTCAGAGATATCTTCCGTCCGCGTTGATTATTTGGTAAGCCTCAGTCTTTGATACTGCCAAGAAGGTTTCCCAAAATACACCAACAGTTAAATTATATGTTTGTTCAAATGACTTTGTAAAAGTTTCACCATTTTGAATTGAATTCAAAAATTCTTCGAACTTTATATTGTCTATATTTTTCAAATAGGAGAGAAACAACATGCTTTGGCGATAAAACATATGTGGCTTTAAACCAAAAGAATTGGCTGTTTTGGGGAATAGTATGCTCCCCATTTCATTGGGAGTAAATTTCTGACCTGCATTTATAGCGTGAAGTGCTTCTGATTCTGTAACAGTTTCAGCACCACTTCCCTCAGCGACCAAAGTTGCAATTCCCTCTTTAAACCAAGAGGGTAGTTTACTGACTTTAAAAATGCCTATCTGCTGTTGCAGGTGAAGGTGGGTTAATTCATGGGTAAGGATACCTGGTATTCTCTTCGGAGTTTGCTGCAAAGTTGGGGATATAAAAAATTCACTTGAGACAACTGCTGTAGAGGTTTTTGAGCCCGACAATTTCGAATAAGATCCCCTGGTGCTGCAGAGATAAATCTTGATTGGCTTCTGGAATGACTTATTGTTGAATTTTTCAATCTTTTCAATTGATGAAGGAAGAAATTCTGCGACTTTCTCAGCAAACGATTCTGCACCCGGTTCGAAGAGAATTCTTTCGTCATTTTTGTATATTTGAAAGTGATCAGTCGATTGAAATCTAGCAAGTATATGGCGGGCGGCAGAGCACCCTGATAAACAAACGGAAATCACTATTAATCCGATAGTGAAAGTAATAATATTTCGTTTATTTAAAGTCACTTTATTGCCTTTATTTTTGAGGCTAACCTTTTGTCATGGTTGTTGTCATGGGGTCGGACCAAAGCAAGTATCTGTTCTTGTGATAAAAAATTCCAGTTCAAACCTGATTTTATCGTCTTAGGATGGGTTTTTTATAGCCAAAATCCATAGTTGCCCTCCGTCTTCCGCAACATGTACCCCTGATCGTTCTTCATCACTGGTCTTTTTCGCCTCTTGTGCCCCAAGCCAGCTTTCACTGTGACGATAAATTCCTCTTCTCCGACAGTCAGGTTCTCCGACCAGCAGGAATCCTCCTCCATTTCACGGCAAAAATGACAATTCTAAGCTAGATATTTGGTTTTTTTTGTAATATTCCCTTTATAAATCGGTGGTATGGCTAGGTCCGACCCCAGGCTCCACAAGAGCGAAGGCGTTGGTAGAAAATACGAGCGAAATAATAAAAATTATAAACAGGTTTAACTTCATAATGATAATCTCCCCTTTAAGAGCGATGCAGCGACAAAAACAACTCAGAGCTTCAAGGTTTTTCTGATCATGATAAAAGATTTTATCATGATCAGAAAATCTGCAACTAGCTGCTGCAATTTTTTGAGCTGTTTCAGGTTGTAGAACTGCTGAAAGATTTTACTTAATAGTGTCCACATAGAAGAAGGAGAGACGATCATGGAGAAATGTTTAACAGGAAAAACGGCTCTGGTGACCGGCGCCTCACGTGGTATCGGTCGGGCAATTGCTCTGAAGCTGGGACAGATGGGTGCTGCAGTCGTGGTCAATTATATGAAGAGTGCCACTGCCGCTGAAGAGGTTGCTGGGCAGATTGTCGCTCAGGGGGGAAAGGCTGTGGCGATCAAAGCTGACATGGCTGATCCGGCGGCGATCGAGAAGTTATTTGATCAGGCGATCCGTGAATTTGGACAACTGGATATTCTTGTCAATAATGCTGGCGTGGCCATCTACAAACCCATTGCCGAGGTCACTGAGGACGATTACGAGCAGCAGTTTTCACTCAACGTCAAAGGACTGCTGTTTTCCTGTCAGCAGGCGGCCAGAAAATTGGCTGACGGTGGCCGGGTCATCAATATTTCCACGTCGGTGACGAAAATGATGCTGCCGAATTATGGACTCTATGCCGCCAGTAAAGGGGCGGTTGAAGAGTTGACCAAGGTGTTGGCGAAGGAACTCGGTCCGCGCGGCATAACCGTCAATGCCATTTCTCCCGGTCCGACCGATACCGA
>JAPHSA010000195.1 GCA_026193235.1 Deltaproteobacteria bacterium
TCACTTCAGAGCCTCGAAGATCACGACCACTGGTACGTAAATTCTGTTTCGCATAACAGACACCCAAACCAAACAGCACAATCACCCAGGACAAATAAAGCCAGACCATAAAGATCGGCAATGCTGCCATGGTTCCATAGATTGCATTGTAGCGCCCGACCCCGACTTGAAAATGAACATATCCCACCTGAGCAAATTGCCACAGCGTGCCGCCAACCACGCCGCCTATGAATGCAGCGCGCCATTCAACCCGGGTATTCGACATAAAAACATAGAGCCCAGTAAAAGTGAGCCACATAAATAAGAAGGGGGCAACCTTGAACAGCAGCAGAATCAAGCTGCCGACCAATTGCATTTCAACCAGTTTCTGTACCAGATTATTGTTGGTCAGAGTCGACGTCATGGAAATTGCGCTGATAATTAACACGGGAGCAACAAGAACAACCGAGAGATAATCAGAAAAGCGCCGCAAAAGAGGCCGGACAGCTTTTACCCCCCAGATATGATTAAAAGCTTTTTCAACGTTGGTCAGCAGAGATACGACGGCAACAATGAGAAAAATCAAGCCAAAGGTCCCAAGTTGGGCAACCTGAGTATTGTTGATGTAGCTGAGGATAGTCTCGGCCACAAGACCATCTCCGACATTCAATTTTTCAACAATAAGGGGTTGTAACAGGTTTTGCACCCCGAAAGCCTTCAGCAGCGCAAAGGTCAGGGCCAGGAGAGGAACCAGAGAAAGCATGGTGTAGTAGGTTAAGGCCGAGGCGCGTAAAAAGCACTGATTGACCACAAAATCACGAAGGACCAATGCTACCGTCTGCACCTGACGCAGAAAGACGCGCTGCAACATTGTCAACTCAGCGGGGTTTTGCTCCCAGAGAAGATGCTTTAAACGACCCCGCAGCGATATCTGAGATTCAGTCTCAGCAGCCATAATCCCCCATAAGCAGTATTCATTTGTTACAGATCTACTTTTTCTACCGGAAGGCCTAAGGCATTGACGGCCTCAGCATAAAGCTTACTGTCACCAACCAGAACAATCTGTAACTGCTGCGGACGCAGATACTGCTGCGCAACACGTTGCACATCAGCAATTGTGACCGCAGCGACCCGTTCGCGGTATGTTTCCATATAATCTGCCGGATAACCATAAAAATCGAGACGAACTTTACGGCTGACGACCGAATGGCTGTTTTCGAAGGCAAACACGAACGAGTTGATCAGGCTTTTCTTAGCCAGTTCAAGTTCAGCTGCAGAAACCGGCTCATCGATTATCTGCTGCATAAGTTGACGCATCAAGGCGACGACTTCGGCCGTTGTGCCGCACTTCGTTTCACTACCGGCAATAAATAACTCCGGCAAATGGCGGCCAATCTGAAAATAAGAGTAAACCGAATAGGCCAGTCCACGATTGGAACGCACTTCACGCATCATCCGTGAATTAAAGCCGCCACCGCCAAGAATGTAATTTGCAACCCGCAGAGCAAGAGCATCTGGGTTGTCTTTATTTATTCCCGCGTGTCCCATCAAAATTGTCGTTTGAGAGAGCTCTTTATCTGCTAAAAGCACGCGGCCTTCAGGTGGTTGCGGTAAAAGTGGCAAGTCGCGAATCAGTCTCTCAGTGGCAGGCCAGGCACCAAACTGCTGTTCAAGCAGTGCAATCAACTCATCCTGCACAACGGCGCCGGAAACCGCCAACCAGAAATTCCCCGGATGAAAGTAGTTCTTGTGCAGCTCAATGAGATCCTCGCGAGTAAAGGACTTAACTTCATCAATAGTCGGATACGCGCCAAAAGGATGCCCCTGATTAACCGCCTCGGCTAACAGGCGGCCAGCAATAGAACCGGGGTCATCATTTTTACGATGAATACTTTCCAGCATCTGTTTCTGTGCCAATTCGAAGCGTTCCTGGTCAAATGCCGGGCGGCGGAGCAAATCTGATAAAATCTCAAGCCCCCGCTGCAAATCTTTGCGATGAAGCGACAAATCGATCTCGTAACAGTATGCGGAGCTGGACACTGACAATTCAATTGCCTTCATTTCCAACTCTGCTTCCAACTCATCAGGGGATAGGGTTAAAGTACCGCCAGTTTCCATGGCGTCAGCAAAAAGCTGCGACAAACCTGTCTTATTCAAAGGATCGTAAATACTGCCGCCTTCTATCATCAATGTTAGATCTACAAGCGGCAGTTCGTGATCCTCACGCACATAAACCTTCATCCCATTAGCGAGTTGTTGCTTTGCAACCACCGGGAAATGGAAGGCAATTGGTGGAAAGGTTAGCTCATCGGGACGTAACTGTGTTCCAGAAAAATTGGGTGCACAGCCAACTAACACGACAATGAAAAGAAAAGCACTAAGAAGAGTTCTCATCCTTGCTCTCCCCGGCTTAAAGTGGCCACAGTCCGGTTATCGACATGCAAATAGCGGTTAGCAACTGCCATAATGTCCTCGGCAGTCACAGCATTCAATTTCTCCTCATAATCAACCAGATAACGCCAATCCCCCAGCACCTGATAGGAAGACAACGTCCTGGCCAGGCCGCTGTTTCCTTTTAAGCCCCGGAGCATCGACATGGTTATCTGTTTCCGGGCTTTGGCAATTTCCTCTGGCTCCAGCAGTTCCGTTTTCAAGCGTTCAAGTTCTTTGTAGACAGCAGCCTCGACATCATCACATGAGCAGGAGTGTCGAGGGCTCAAACTGAGAACCATCAAATTATTGTAGCGTGAACCTGGAGCACTAAAAACCCCGACATCAGTAACCAGTTCCTGTTCAACAACGAGCGAACGATAAAGTCGCGAGGTTCGGCCATCGGTCAGAACCTGCATGAGGATATCGAATACATAGTCATCCTTATGCGGCATGGTTGGCTTGTGAAAGGCAATCATCAGGCGTTGTTCCGCATCGAAATCAACCACAACCCGGCGTTCCCCTTTTTGCAACGGCTCTCTTTCAATGACCGGTGGCACCGGAACTCCTGGGGCCAGTTTCCCAAAATACTGATCGACCAACTCAATGGTTTCTTCTGGGTCAAAATCACCCACTAGAGTAATCACCATATTGACCGGAGTATAGTACTTGGTAAAAAAGTCTCGTATCTTTTCCGGACTCAGGTTTTCGATATCGGATTCCCAACCGATAATCGGATCACGATAAGGATGGACTTTGTAAGCAGTGGCCAGCAAGGTTTCGTAGAGCATTCCGTCTGGGCTTGCTTCGTAAGAACGCCGACGTTCCTCCCGGACGACGTCGCGCTCCGTATAAAATTCACGAAACACGGCATTTTGTAAACGATCAGACTCTATCGCCGCCCAGAGTTCCAATTTGTTGGCAGGTAAATTGATGAGATAGGTTGTTAAATCCTTACCGGTAAAGGCATTGTAACCAACACCACCATTCTCAGCGTAAATTCTGGAGAATTCATCTTTGACAACAAATTTACGATGATCTGCTTGCAACTGGGCCAACTGATCCTGCAAACGCGCAAGCTCTTGCGGATCTGTATTAGAATGATTCTTTGCTGTATCGATTTCCCGGCCGACGGCTTCAATCTGAATCAACAGTGTTTTTTCTTGGGCGTAATTCTTGGTCCCGAGAGTTTTTGTCCCTTTGAACAGCATGTGTTCGAGAAGATGGGCAACACCGCGTTCCTGACTCGACTCATTGACTGCACCGACGCGGAAACTGATATAGGCTGCAACAGTGGGCGAGTCACGGCGTTCAACCATAAGCAGTGTGGCCCCATTATCCAGACGATGCTCTTTGACCTTATCTGCCAACGTTTGAGCAAACAACTGACCTGAAATTAAAAAAGTCAAAATACAAACAAATGCGAGTATGCGCTTCATATTGTACCTCTATATGTTAAAGTCAAAAAAGAATATATTGCTTTCATCATATATCAATCACCGGCAAGGAAGCTACCGGGCAACTGATTATTTATCAGATTATTCTAAGCGGAATTATCTTTCTATTTCTGACTAATGAGGTTTACAGATGAAACGTGTCGCTGTCTTGACAAGCGGTGGTGATTGCTCGGGGATGAATGCAACGTTGCGTGCCGTTGTCCGGGCCGGAAGGGCATCAGGCTTGGAAATTATTGGCATTCAAAAGGGCTTTCAGGGAATCATCGATCGTCTTTATGAAACTCTGACCACAAGATCGGTCAGCAATATCCTGCAGCGTGGAGGTACTTTTCTACAGAGCGCTCGCTGTAAAGAGATGCGCACAGAAGCCGGCCTCAATCTGGCTAGTGAAAACCTGAAAGATCTGGGAGTTGAGGGTTTAATTGTCATTGGTGGAGATGGCTCGCTGAAAGGCGCATATGCCATTCACCGACAGGGAATTCCGGTGATCGGTATCCCTGCATCTATTGACAACGACATCCCCTTTACTGATGTCTCGCTCGGGGTTGATACAGCGCTCAATAATATTATTCGTGCGGTCGATAACCTGAAAGATACCGCGTCGTCTCACGATAGAGCATTCGTTGTAGAAATCATGGGACGTAATTGTGGCTACCTGACGGTCGTGGCAACCATCGCTGCAGGAGCCGAGTACAGCTTGATTCCGGAAGAGCCCTACGACCTTGAGCAAATCTGCAGTGATTTACGCAGACGGTATCAGGAGGGGCGCAGCAACTCCATTATTATGGTCGCAGAGGGGGCCGGAAAAGCTGAAGACATTGCCAGCCAGATAAAAGATCGTATCGGTTTCGAAACCCGCGTTATTGTCCTGGGTCATTATCAACGCGGGGGATCTCCGTCAGTTTATGATCGTTTACTCGGTGCCCGCTTTGGCCAGGCCGCAATCGAAAACTTGATGATCAACAACACTGGGAAGATGATCGGCATTCAAGGGTCGAGCATCATTCTGACCGACCTGTTGACCGTTACGACGGCAGGGATAAGACCGATCAACCCAATGTTTCCCAGACTGGCAAATCAGCTATCCGTCTGATTATTACCAGATTTGTCTATCCACTTTCGCGACACAGTTCAAAACAGAGGAACCATTCGGCTCTTGCGAAGTTCTATGGAAGTGTTACGCTTTTAATAGCTCTCCTATCACAAAGTGCTTACCCCATACCTGCTTATTACAAGGAGGCCTCATGCTGAACAAACAACGCCTCAATTCAGAAGCCCTGACCTGGCGCTGTGACCCCAGCCAATTCAACTTTAAGACAACTGCTGAAATACCCCCATTGGAAGAGACAGTTGGCCAGGATCGTGCGCTGGAAGCGATCGATTTTGGTCTTGGAATTAAAAACAACGGTTTTAATCTGTTTATCCTCGGACAACCCGGAAGTGGTCGCTCTTCCACAATAAAGAAGATTCTTGCCGATCGGAGCATGGACAAGCCAGTTCCTGATGATTGGTGCTATGTCTATGGTTTTGAAGATGCGGTTGGCCCACAATACATAAGGTTACCGGCAGGCAAGGGGCATGAACTGAAAAAAGATGTTGACCGATTGGTCGAACGTCTTTCCGAGGATGTTCCCAAGAGTTTTGAAAGTAAGGAATTTGCGGAACAGAAAAAGAAAATTGCCGTTATTCATCAAGACAAGAAGAAAAAGCTGTTTCAACAGTTGGAACAGGAAGCTTTGGAAAAAAGTTTCGCCCTGCAGCAGGTCGCCAGTGGTTTCATTCTGGTCCCATTAAAAAATAAACAACCTTTGTCACCACAGGATTATGACAAACTTTCCAGTCAGGAGAAAACCTGGTTCGAAACCAAAGGCAATGAACTCCAGGAACGGATAGATGAAGTCCTCTCCCAAGTCCGCCAACTTGAAGAAGAACTGCGTGAGAAAACTCTGGAGATGGGAAAAGATGTTCTGCTTTACACGATTGGACATTTATTTGCGGAGTTGGAAAAGAAATATCAGGAGTTCATTCAGGTACTCAGGCATTTCAATCAATGCAAAAAGGATATCATCAATCAAATCGAAGAGTTACGCACCCAAAAAGCTCCACAGCTCAGCATTGCCGGGTTGGGGTCCGGGCCGCAGGAACCCTCTTTTGATCGCTATCGAATCAACCTGCTGATTGATAACACACAGTTGAGAGGAGCTCCGGTCATTTACGAAGCCAATCCGACATACTTCAATGTTTTCGGTCGCATTGAGCATATCATCCAGATGGGCAGTGCCACGACAAACTTTCAGATGATCAAGCCGGGAGCATTACACCGTGCGAATGGTGGATATCTGATTCTGGATTGCCGTGAAGTATTGTTCAATCTATTTACCTATGAAGCCCTGAAGCGTTGTCTCCGTAATCATGAAATCAAACTGGAAGACATGTCCGAGCAGTACCGACTGATCGCCACTGCCAGCCTGAAGCCCCAGCCGATTCCACTAAATTGTAAAATCATCCTGATCGGCACTCCAATCCTCTACTACCTGCTGTTCCAGCTGGATCCCGATTTTCGTAAATACTTCAAAGTCAAAGTCGATTTTGATCAGATGATGAAAAATACTCGGGAAAACATTCAACTCTATGCCCTTTTTATTGGCACGAAGTGCACTGAGGAAAACCTGGTCCATTTTGATCCAGCCGCCGTAGCCCGTACAGTGGAATATTCCGCAAGATTGATCGAAGACCAGCGTCATTTTTCATCCAGTTTCTCCGACATCACCGACCTGATCCGCGAAGCAGCCTATTATGCTGAGCATGAAGCTGACGATAAAGTCACATCACATCATGTTGAACGGGCGCTTGAATCACGTATTTACCGTTCCAACAAACTCGAAGAACGGATTCGGGAAATGATCACTGACAACACCATTTTCATCGATACTGAAGGCTCAGTTGTCGGGCAGGTGAATGGTTTGTCAGTTTATCAACTGGGAGACTACAGTTTTGGCATGCCGGCCCGAGTGACCGTCCGAACTTTTTTGGGGAAAGGAGGAATGATCAATATAGAGAGGGAAGCGAAACTTTCCGGGCCCATTCATGATAAGGGGATTTTGATCCTCAGTGGATTCTTTGGAGAACGCTATGCGCGTGACAAACAGTTGGCTCTTTCAGCCTCTATCTGTTTCGAACAATCATATTCCGGTGTTGAAGGTGACAGTGCCTCAAGCACGGAACTCTATGGACTGCTTTCCAGTCTTTCCGGTTTGCCCATTAAACAAGAGATTGCCGTAACCGGATCAGTTAATCAACATGGCCAGATCCAGGCGATTGGCGGTGTAAATCAAAAAATCGAGGGATTTTATGCGGTCTGTAAAATCAAAGGACTAACGGGAAATCAAGGGGTTATCATCCCGGAGGCCAACCGGAAAAACCTGATGCTAAAAGCTGAAACCATTGCTGCAGTGGAACGAGGTGAATTTCATGTCTGGAGCATCGAAACCATAGATCAGGGGATTGAAATACTCACTGGGACAAGTTCAGGGGAACGTCAGGAAGACGGCTCCTGGCCTGTAGGAACAGTTAACGACCTGGTCAACAAACAACTTATTAAAATGGCGAGAATTTCAGAAAAAAGCATCATGACAACAAAAAAAAGAAAAATCAGGCGCAGAAGTTAACA
>JAPHSA010000325.1 GCA_026193235.1 Deltaproteobacteria bacterium
AACATCCAGGGAGAGTTGTGTCTGTCCCATCATCGGGCCACCCATGATGATTTTCCCCGGCTCACCCTCGAGGCCGCCACAAAATTCAACCAGGTGCGCGAGCGGGGTTCCGATGGTGATTTTCAGATTTTTCTGTTCCTTTATGCCCGGGCCGGTGACGGTGGCGATCCTGTCGACCAATGGTTGACCAAGACGGACAGCATCACTGATGGCAGCAGCGGTCCCGACATTCTGAACCACCACACCACAATCCATCGGCAATCCGCCGGAGGGAACCTCGCGACCGGTGACCGCATCAATCAATTGCTTTTCAGCGCCTTGCGGATATTTCACTTCCAGCGGCTGAACCTCGATATTGTGGGGAACACAGGCAGCAGTGAGTTTCTCAATCGCATCCGGTTTGTTGGCCTCAATACCGATAACGGCCTTTTCGATTCCAAGGATCTTGCGCAGAATATTAATGCCATCAATGATGCGGTCGCTTTCTTCCAGCATCAGGCGATGGTCAGCGGTCAAATAAGGTTCACATTCGACCCCGTTAAGGATCAGAGTGTCGATCTTCTTTTCTGGTGGGGGTGACAGCTTGACATGGGTCGGGAAGGTTGCCCCCCCCATGCCGACGATACCAGCGTTCCAGAGGATTTTTTTCAGGGCATCCGCATCAAGTTCAGCGGGGTCGTTCTGCTCAAGCGAATCGATCCACTGATCCTCACCATCCGCTTTAATGACGACCGACGGGAGCCTGCGGCCCATAGGGTGTGGTCGTGGTTCCACGGCAATGACTTCACCTGAAGTTGAGGCATGGATGGGCACTGAAACAAAGCCCTTGGCAGTGGCAATGACCTGACCTTTTTTGACCTGATCACCAACGGCAACACAGATTTCCGCAGGAGCGCCGATATGTTGGGCTGCAGGGATAATCAACTCTGCCGGCAGGGGGCACACCTCGATCGCTTTATGCTCAGAATATTTTTTACTGTCCGGGGGGTGGAGTCCGCCGGCAAAAGTTTTCAGACTCATTTGCATTTACATCCTCTCAGGCGGCCGTGTCCTTCTGGGAAACTGCTTTGGGTGGGGCAAGCTTGCTTCCTTCAGGATAGCCAGTACTGAAATCACGAATACATTTCATCGGACACTTTTCGATTGCTTGAGCAGCATCTTGATGGTGTTCATAATCAACCCGGGCCAGGAAGTTTTCGATCAGGTAGGCCTCGGGAGCTGTTTTTTTGCAGATGTTACAACCGATGCAACCAATCTGGCAGTATTTTCGGACTGCTGCGCCTTTGTCGTGACTGTTGCAAAGAACGTGGGTGGTCGCTTCTTTGGGTACCATTTTGATAACGTTGCGCGGACAGATGGAAACACATTTTTCACAACCAGTGCATTTATCATGATTGATAACCGCCAATCCTTGCGGGGTCATTTCAATGGCATCAAATGGGCAGGTCACAGCACAGGAGCCTAAACCAAGACAACCGCTCGGGCAGGTTTTAGGGCCATCCGCCAGTTTTTGCGCAGCGTTGCAATCGGTCAAGCCGAGATAGTGATATTTACTGGTCGCTTTTTCATTATCTCCCTGGCAGAGAACAACAGCAACCTGTGGTGTTGTGGCGACGGCTTCAATCCCCAGAATGTCAGCAAGAGCCTGGATTGTGCTACTGCCACCCGGGGTGCACAGGGTCGGAGCGAGACGCCCTTCAGCAACTCCCTTTGCATAACCGGAACAGCCTGGTTCACCACAGGCTCCGCAGTTAGCACCCGGAAGAGCGTCCAAGATAGCGGCTTCCCGAGGATTAACCTCCACGGCGAACTTCTTTGAGGCCAGTCCCAACGTTGCCGAAGCAACCAGACCGATTCCGCCGAGACATAATATGGCTATAAGCATTGTTAACCTCTTAAACTGATAAATCAGATGTTTATGCTGAAGGCTGTCAGCCTTTTAACCTTTGACCAGACCGGCAAAACCCATGAAGGCGAGCGATAAAAGGCCTGCTGTTACCAGAGCGATGGCTGTTCCGCGAAAACAGTTGGGAACCGGGCAGAGATCAATCCGTTCGCGTAAGCCGGCAAAGAGCACCATGGCCAGGGTGAAACCAAGGCCGGCACCCAGGGCAAAAACGACCGATTCAAGAAAGCTGTAACTCTTTTGTATACTGAGAACGGCCACACCCAGGACTGCGCAGTTGGTGGTGATCAGGGGCAGAAAAATCCCGAGGGATTGATAGAGCACCGGGCTGGTTTTCTGGATAATCATCTCGACCAGCTGGACCAGCGAGGCAATGACCAGGATAAAGGCGATGGTTTGCAGATATTCAATACCAAAAGGAATCAATACAAAGTATTGAATGAACCAGGTAACGACCGAGGCGACAGTCATAACAAAAATGACCGCCATACCCATGCCGATTGCTGTTTCAACTTTTTTCGAGACGCCAAGGAAAGGACAGATTCCTAAAAAGCGCGCCAGAACAAAGTTGTTAACAAAAACGGCACTGACCAGAATCAGTAGCAGAGACACCATGTAAAAAACTCCCGAGGTAGTTACAAATGGTAAGACCAGTTTTTTAACGCCGGGGTATTTTTTTGTCAAACATTTTATTTTTCATATGGATAAGGTCGGTGCTTCTGACACGAACATTAAAAAACGGGCTGCTTAATATGCTCAAACAGCCCGCTGGAAAAATTTGACTTTTCATGCTTCAACTCATCCTGCTTTTCCGCAAGCTTTCAGAAAGGTTTGCAGTACTGATGGGTTGTTGGATTTGATGTCCCCGGAAAGAAAATCCTTCATGCCCGGTTTGTAGCCCTCATTCCAGACCTTCAGGAAAAACTCAGGGCTGGTTTTGCAGACACAATCAGCGTTTTCGACGGTCTTTCCTGGGTTCACCTGGCAACCTTCTGAGCTTAACTGAACCGTCTGTTTAACTTCGCCGATGGAAAAATAGATGCTGGCCTCTACGTCAACCAATGCTGAGTCATAGATCTGCGGGATCTCGGAAAAAATCTCTTCAAGCATGTTTACTCCTAGAGCGCGTTCAGTTTCTCAGTCAATATTGGGACCAGTTGTTTCAGGTCAGCTACGGCCAGAACATCGGCGATTTCGCCGATCGGGGCATCTTTATCGGTATTGATAGCGAGCACGAATTCCGATTTTTTCATTCCGGCCAGATGCTGTATTGCCCCAGAGATGCCGCAGGCGACATAGAGCTTAGGTGTCACTGTCTGACCGGTTGTGCCGACCTGACGACTCTGTTCTGCCCATTCAGCATCGACGACCGGACGGCTGGCACCATATTCACCCTTGAGCGCTTTCGCCAGATTTTCAATCATTTGCAGATTCTCAGGTTTGCCAATGCCGCGGCCGGCGCTGACGATGATTTCCGCTTTTGAGAGATCAACAGCGGTTGCTGCGGCTGCTTCGTAACCTTTGAACTGAATATCCCCTCCGCTGGTGGCTTCAAGCTTGATCACTTCAGGGGCTCCAGTGGGGTCATCGGCGGGGGTAAAAGCGCCGCCCTGCAGGGTAACGACAGAAATATCGGTTGTTGCTTTCACTTGGCGACGGAGCTTCGCATTGCATGAGGGGACGACCAAGGTGCCATCTTTGATTTCAACCACCTCGGAAATCTGTGCGGCATTCAACGCCAGGGCAAGTCGTGGAGCCAGATCCCAGCCATAGGAAGAATGGGGTAGAACAACCATCTGTGGCTGCTCTTTGGCAATGACTTCGAGGATCAGCTGTTTGTGCAGTCCGGGGTTGAACTCAGTCGCCGGCGTTGCTTCAGCCAGGTAGAGTTTACCACTGTAGCCGGGCAAGGCGTTTTCTGAGCCGACCAGAAACATGGCACTGCCCGCGCCCAGCTGGGCGGAAAAATTGATCAGCTCACTGCTGGTTCCGAGCAATTTTCCATCTCTATATTCTGCAATAAGTAATGTTTTCATCATTTCCTCCTACGCCAGAGCCGTGGTTTTTTCTTTGAGGATCTTGATCAACTGATCGGCAAGTTCCGCTGGATCACCTTCTAGAATCAAACCACCACCTTTTTTCTCCGGCGGGGCAACCTGAAGAGTTTCCAGAATAGCGGCCACGGGATTGAACTCGGCGACCGGAGTTGAAAGCAATTCTTTCTTTTTCGCTTTCATAATATTGGGCAGTGTCGGATAGCGTGGCGTATTCAGACCCAGCTGACAGGTTACCAGCGCCGGGGTCTTACAGCTGACTTTCGCCTTTATGCCGCCTTCCAGTTCGCGTTTGGCGTTAATTTCACCGTCCGCATAGCTGAATTCCACCAGGGTTGTCAGGCTGGGGATGCCCAGCATTTCTGCCACCAGGACGCCAACCTGGGCACTACCACGATCCTGTGACTGCATTCCGGTAAAGATCAGGTCAAAGGATTGTTCTTTGGCATAACCGGCAATCAGTGAGGCGATGGCAAAAGGATCTTTCAGGTGACTTTCATCATCGGCGATGTGGAAGCCACGATCACAACCCATGGCCAGAGCTTTTTTCATCGTTTCTTTCACCCGATCTGAACCGATGCAGAGGACGCACAGGTCGGCATCTCCAACCTGCGTTTTTAATTGCACCGCCTGTTCGACCGCGTATTCATCATATTCATTCATGCGCCAGGCGAGGTCGGTCTCCTCATACCAGTTCCCTGCGGCATTGACCTTGAATTTGGATTCCATATCCGGAACCTGTTTGATGCAGACAAGTATTTTCATAGAGTCACTCCTTTAATTTATTGAGCTATCCGTTCAACCAATATTTCAGCCAGATCTTTCGGCTTTAATTGTTCTTCCAACTCCGCACCCTTGATGCCATCTTCAAACATGGTCAGGCAGAAGGGGCAATTAGAAATCAGGGTCGGGGCGCCTGTTTCTGCTGCCATGTGCGCGCGTTTTTCACTGATCCGGGTGCCGATGTTTTCATCAGCCAGAATGCGACCCCCGCCGGCACTGCAACAGAACGATTCGGAACCATGCTTGTCCATCTCGGTGAGTTTGGCCCCAGCGGCGGTCAGCAGCTCACGGGGTGCCTGATAGATATCGTTGTAACGCCCCAGGTAACAGGAATCGTGATAGGTACAATCAAAGCTTTGCGCAGTGATTTTTAATTGTCCATTCTGAACCAGAGTGGCCAGATATTCGGTGTAATGACTGACTCCAACATCGAGTCCGAGGTCGCGATAATCCTTGTTGAGTGTGTTGAAACAGTGTGGACAGCTGGTGACGATCTGCTCAACACCGTAGTTTTTGAACTGCTCGATGTTTTCGCTGGCCAGCATCTGGTTGGGGTTAGTAGTAACTTTATGGTTATATAAACCGTTTAGCCACTATATCTTGCAAGGATTGGGGTTACC
>JAPHSA010000142.1 GCA_026193235.1 Deltaproteobacteria bacterium
ACCACGGATCCTGAGATTCAGGATGGCCGGGTTGCCGAAGAGATGAAATACGCATCTTGGTTCCGGCAGCGGAGTATTACAAGAGCGCTCATCTTCGGCAGAAGATGGGCGCTCTTTTTATTTCTGGTTTCAAGATAGGAATTAGCCGCTGACTATGTTTTTGCGTAGACCAATCATACATATTACCCATCAGCTGGGAGTCATTGTTCTGGGTATTCTCAGTTTCTTACTGCTTGCTCAAGCAGTTCTGGCTGCTCCCTGTGATCTTAAGCCGGCCGCCCTTCCTTTTGTTCAACATGATTTAAGTAACAGTTATTGCGAACTCTGCGGTTACGGCTACATCACGGTTGTTATCGCTAACCCGTATAGCTATACGGAAGATTTGAATATACCACCTGGTCCGGATCTCCCGGGTGCAATCATGAGTGATATCGAACTTGTGGAGCAGCTGGGGGTTTCCGGACTGGAATATGACCCAACGGCACCGTTTCCACAGGTTACTTACCAGGTCAACAGCGGAATAATTCAGGCCGGATTTGCACCGCTCATCAGTGGCCCTGGCAACTCAACGTTGACTTTCACTTCAAATGAAATCCCGGCGCTGTTACTGCTGGAATCCAGGCCAGAAATTAACCTTTTTAATACCATTACCATCCGTTTTGCGGTGAGACGGACCACAGATCCGGAAGGTTTAGTTAGAATTCCTGCAATCCGTACTATTCAGGCGAACTTGTCTTTTAACACCGATTCGAGCTGTACCGATTCACCACAGACCGATACGGATACACTGCCGCTGCGCGAGCCAATTCCAGCGATAACTAAAACCGGTTGGAACTATGATGCCGGGCAACGGCAGAGCTCACAGACAGACCCTGTATACGGCAACAATAATGATGATGTTGTCTGGCGGATTCAGATCGACAATGCCGGTCTGGCGGGCCTGCAGGATCTGCGTTTTGATGACCTGATGCAGTCAGGCAGTATGACAATAACTCATGCTTGTGCAACTGATACTTCGGCCAATATTATCGCCGCCAATAATGGTAGCGGTCCTGTCCCGGTAGATTGTGATACTGCCGGCATCAGTAACAGTATCAATGATTTTATCGTCACCGATCCTTTTGGCGATATGGCCCTGTCGTTTGATAGCCATGAGGTGGATGTTGTCGCCGGTGGCAGTGCCTCCATTTATCTGGTCGGTAAAATCACCGCTGATGGTTCCTGTGAAAGCAGCAAAACCAATACTGTCGATGATGTGCAGTGGGGCTGTGAAGCTCAAATTCCGGCTAATCCCGGTGGCATCAGTCAGACTTCCACAGGAATGATCCCGGCCGATATTGCTACATTCTATTCCCGCTATAATGACGATCACCCACTCCTGACCGTGGAACGCCAGCTGACCGGAGTCAATACTTCACAGCCGGTAGGCAGTCGGGGGATGATGACGATCATCATCCACAACAACAGTGGTGGCAGCGTTAAAAACATTCATCTGGCCGATGTTCTACCGGTTGAGTACGTTGTTGATGCCACATTTGTACCGGAACTCGATGTCACCCCGGCCTACGGTGCAACTTATCCTGGTTTGGTCGATACCCTGACGTGGACCAACGAAAATGCGGATCCACTGCTCAACACTGCTCCTGAATTTGACCTGACCAGTAATGGTGTCACACATCCTATTTATGGCGATCAGTTCAACATGCTGCGTCAGGGTGATGTGGCGGTCGTCCGTTTCCGGGTTGTCCTGATTGAACCAACCCCGGTAGTGTCAAACTATTATGATCGAAATGCCAATCTGGATGTTAACCCTGAGGAATATCCGGTTACTGGAACCGATCCTACCTTCCAGACTCCTTTGAACAATACCCTGACCGTTGATTTTGATCTTTTTTGTGCAGCCCAGGGACCCCACCAGCAATTCGTTCTATATGGCAATGGCAGCGGCCCTGGCAATCCAGCTGTACCTAATATCGCTGCATTTCCGGAAGATCTGGATATAGCTGTTGGTGGCAGTGTCTTCATCCTGACCAACGATCCCAACCAACTTCTGACGCTGCCGATTCAGTTGACCAACAATGGTGGACATGATGCTACCGACTACCATGCCTTTGTCAGCTTCGGCGCTACTATGTATGTTGAGAATGCACCTCCCGGTTGTAGTCCGATTGCACTGTCCGGGGTTCCTAACCAGCCCAACCCCTGGAAGGTTTGGGTTGATCCGACACCGATCCCAGCAACAGCAACGGTTTACGAATGCACTTCGCCAGCGGTTATTTCGCCGGGGCAGACGGTGACCTATAATTTCGATGTCAGGAAAACGCAAATTAGCGATCCGGACGGAAGCAACAGGATTGCTCTTGACGATCTCAGTTTACGTGCTGACGTGGTCGGTGAGATCATACTGAGCGACGGTACACTGCTCGGATTCCCGGCTCCGATACCATCCAGACCAGATGGAGAAACTGATCGAACCTATAACTACTCAATGGATGCAACCTGGGCGCGGGTTATCGGTTTTAATCTGAAAAAGAGTCAGATCGGCACATGTAATGAAAATAATCCTCCAAGTTTTGATGCCAATGGTTTTGAAGAAATTCAAATTGGTGAAGAATGTAACTTCCATATTGAGACCGGCGGTTGGTTCGGCTTCCAGACTCCCGGGTTTGTCTATATAGCGGTGCAGAATATCGATGTCGTCGATGAGGTTCCTGACGGTCAGGCATACGTATCCAGTACCGATCCTGACCTACAGTCTACAACTGACATCCAAAATGGAACAGTGACCTTGAACCCGCTCGGGTTGACGGCACTGGATGAAGGCTGGTTCGACTGGCGATTTAATGTACCCGACGGTGAACAGATCAGAGAGGCCGACGAGTGGTTTATTGTCGATACAACTACGCGGCTACTGAACAAACCAGTTGATCAGCGTCTCGGGCCGAATGTCCATGCCGGGAACAGTCACAATGTATTGAACTCGACCTTTGATGCGACCTTCAGTAACGTCAACACCGGGTTGGTTGAAAAATATACCCTTGGATCAAGTACGGTCGGCTATCCGATTGAGGCGATCAGACGGGTCGATCTGACCGTCACTGAACCACTGATTACCGTTGTCAAGGAAGTCTGCAATGAAGCTTTGTACGGTTCGGGTCCCTTGTGCAGTAACTTTGTTGCCCTGGCCGATGATGGCGATGCCTACAATTCTTATCTCTATCGCATCACTCTGACTAATGAAATAAGGGATCCACTTGATAGCGTACTGCGTGCTCCGGCTTATGATGTCATTGTCACTGATCAGCTCGACGGAAGCGATCTTGCCTACGTATTGCCCTTTGCTGGTGATGGTCTTGACAACGACGGTGACGGTCTGATCGGTGGGGCTGACGGCAACGGCGAAGGGACTATCAGTGATATTACCGTTAAGAACCTTAACCCCGCACAGCTGACTTTTTCCTACACCCATAGTACCGCCTTGCAGCGCATTGATCCGGGCCAGTCGGTCGAACTTTTCTACCGTGTCGATTATGATGACGATGCCGCTCCGCTGCAGACTTTCACAAATACAGCGGAAGCAACTTATGACAGTTTGACAGGCGTCTCTGGTAGCCAGACCGTTTCACCACAATCCAACAGTACGCTGGGTGGTGCGCGAGTCTATACCTCCGATCCTGCTACCGCAAGTGTGCGTGTCATTCCGGTCGAAACTCGGCCTAAGAGTATAATTAACCTGGCAAATACACCACTGCTGGCCGTTCCAGGCACTCAAGAGGTGTCGGTTGGCGAGGAAATTGAGTATCAGCTTAACACCCTGCTGCCGGTTGCCTTACTGCGTAATTTCGTGATTCGTGACGAGCTGCCTGCAGGATTGCGCTGCTCCGAAGCCCCGGCCGTCAATCTGAGTGCAGCGCCGTATAGCGATGCTGGGTTTGATCCAGGAGGAGAAATTACTCCGACCTGCACCGCTGATCTGGTTGAATGGAACTTTGGTAATCAGCGCCTGACAATTGGAGCCGCCGGTAATCGCTACGATTTTGTAATCAATTTCATTGCCCAGGTGGATAATAGTGCGGTAACAAACGACGGCGACATAATTTCCAACGGTCACCCGGCAACTGTAACGACTGCGAAATATCTTGATGAAACTGACACAGAGGTAACCCTCGAGTTCGGCCAGGTCGATATCATGGTGCGGGAACCGCTGATTGAGCTGACCAAGACGTTCAATGTTGCAGATGCCGATGCCGCAGACACTTTGACAGTCACAGTAAATGCCACCAATACCGGTACGGCCACGGCTTATAACCTGCGAGTTCTGGATGACTTGACCGGCACCAAACTGAGCTATGCGGGTAATACCAGTGGCACCGATCCACCGGATAATGTAGATATCACAACCCTGGGAGCCAATCAGCCGATCTTCAGCTGGAATGCACCCAACGGGATCGCTGTCGGTGCCAGCATCAGTTTCAGTTTTTCCGTCAGTATTGACAATGACGTGCAACCGCTTGAAATTTTGGCGAATACCATTCAGGCCAACTGGACATCATTACCCAGTCAGGCGACCGCACTGAACAGCACTGGTGATATTGGTGCTGATGGCAGTGATACTGGTATGCGTAATGGAACCCTGCCGAACAGTGCTCAGGCGATCAATGATTATGAAACCGATGCTGCCAGTCAGCTGACCATCTTTCCAGTTGAGACGGCTAAAACTGATCTTCAACCGGCGACAATTCCCACCATTGGATCCCACAAGAAATTCAGAATCGATGTTGATCTACCAGAAGGAATAAGTAACGGAGTTATCGTCACAGACAGTCTTAACACTACCGGTCTGAGTTACGTTCTGGCCAACAATGCCACTTTCGATATCAGCTACAGCTTCGATGGAATAAGTTCGATCAATGGTCAATCCCCCGACGAGGCTGCATTCAATTCTTATCCGGCGGATGGATCGAGTAACGCTGTCACCTGGGATATCGGGACTGTCGTCACTCAGAGCGAGGACGATCCGACTCAGAGTGCCCTCGATCCGGTTATCCATATAGAATATTACGCCCGGGTCAACAATGATCTTACTACCGATGCCGGCGACCTACTGCAGAACGGAGTCGTCGTCAACTACCTGAACGGTGAAACCGGTGCACAGGAGACGCTCAATGCAGCAACGGCAGTCGTCACCGTGTCTGAACCGGATCTGACCCTGACCAAAACCCTGGCCAACGTGACAGTCGGCAAGAATGCAGGCGATCCACCGTTTGCCGGGGATATCCTGGAGTACCAGCTGACCATCATCAATACCGGCAGTTCCAACTCCACGGCCTTCGACATCAACATCGTGGATACCCTGCCGGTCGGATTGATTCTGGATAGCGGGTTTACCCCCACGGCAACGCTCAATGCGGTTCCCGTTGCAGGGTTTGTGGCGATGCCGGCCGGTGCTCCGGCAGGTCCCTTGACCTGGGGACGGGACAATGGCGATGAAAGCCTGGATGTAGCCGCCGGACAGGTTCTGCTGATCACCTATCGAGCTCTGGTTCAGGTTGTCGCCGATCCTGCCGGTATAATAGAAAACGGGGTCTGGAGCGATTGGACTTCACTGGAAAATCTGAATTTGTACGAGCGTACCGGTAATGGCTGTCCAACCATCATCGCTCCGGATGATTACTGTATCGGCCCGGTTTTCGCGACCACGATCGGGGTTGCTCCGGAACTGGTTTTTCAGAAACTGGTTGTCAATGAAACCACTGGAGCGGATCCGGGCGTCAATGCCAGCCCCGGTGACACGCTGCGATACCGACTGCTGATTACCAATATCAGTACGGCCCCAGCCTGGTTCTCGGTCACCGACGAACTTGATCAATTAAACAGTCCGGCCCTTTTTGTACCTGGCACTCTGACCATTCTTCCCGGTCATGGCGGAACCGATGCCAGTGCCCCGAATGGTGGTGTTGCAGGCACCGGCCTGGTCGATATCAGAGACATCATCCTTGATGGCGGGGACACTCTGGTGATCGAATTCACGGTGCAATTGGTTCCGGTTATCACTGACGCAACATTGGTACTGAACCAGGCACAACTGTTACTGTCCGGCCTGGGACAGATATTGAGTGACGATCCTAATCTGGTCGGAGATGAAAATCCCACCCGGACCCTGATCTCCTCATCCCCGCAATGGCAGTTAGAGAAAATTGCAGAGGATCTGACCGGTGCTGCAACGATATTGTTTGCCGGTGATCTGCTGCGCTACACGATCACAGTCAAGAATATTGGAACCGAAAACGCGACAGATATCGCGTTACGCGACACAGTTCCCGCGAATACCACCTATGTCGCGGAAAGTACGACCCTGAACGGGACAGCAGTGGCAGATCCTGCTCCCGGCACCTCAGCCCTGCAGGGCGGCATGCTGATCAATGCACCGGAGGATATGACCGCTGGGGCGATGCGCGCCGATAGCGCAGCTGATGCCGATAATGTAGCGACCATCACTCTTGATGTCCGTGTTAACGCGGATACGGCCAGCGGGACAGTCATCTCGAATCAGGGATTTTTGAATGGATCGGGAGAGGGGAGTGGTGTTTTCCCGGAACAGCCAACCGATGACCCGGATACGGTGGCTGTCGCTGACCCGACAGACAGAATCGTCAGCAGTCTCGACTTTCGTAAATCTGTTTTTAACCAGACCACCAGTGGCGACGGTGCTGCTGCGACCCCCGGGGATATTCTTAGATACCGTTTGGAAATCATCAATACCAGTACGGTTGCACTTAATGATCTGGCCATCATCGACGATCTGGAACTTCTCAACCCAACTGACCCGCTGCTTTTTGTCCCTGGCACGCTCACACTAACAACGGTTCCGGTTGGAGCCGATGTCTCGGGGACAAATCCGCTCGGCGGTAGCAAAGGAACCGGTCTGGTTGATGTTCGTGGTCTGAACGTGGCAGTGGGTGGGACTGAAATTATCGAGTTTACCGTGCAACTTGCAGCGGTTATCAGCAGTGGTACTCAGGTGCTGAACCAGGCAGACCTGTTGGCAGGCGGTCAGCTATTCCGCAAAAGTGATACGACTGATGCGACTGCGTTGGGGGACGAAGATCCAACTGTCACCCTGATCAGTTCGGTTCCGGTTTTCGAGGTGTTAAAAACCTCAACACTTCTGGATGGCGATCCGGCGGTGTTGCTGGCCGGAGAATCACTGCGCTATACCATCAGCATCAAAAATATCGGCAATGAGAACGCGGTTGATGTTGTGCTGCAGGATTTGACCCCGGCCAACACGATTTATGTGGCCGACAGTACGACCCTCAACGGTGCTGCTGTGGCTGACACAACTCCCGGGGTCAATCCGTTGCACAGCGGCATGCTGCTCAATACGCCGGAAGATCCGACTCCCGGAAATCTGCGTGCGGATACTGCCGCAGCGGCTAACAATGTTGCCACGGTAACTTTCGATGTTGTGGTTGATCTGGATGCCATGGACGGTTTGGTGATCGAAAACCAGGGGTTTGTTAATGGTAATGGAGAGGGCGGTCGTGCTTTTCCGGAACAACCGTCCGACGATCCAGCGACGCCGGTTGTCAATGATCCGACCCGTAATGTGGTCGGCAACCTGCCGCTGCTCTACTCACAGAAGACGGTTGAAATTTTCACCGATCTCGGTTCAGCAGGAATCGTTGATCCGGGTGACGTGCTGCGTTACCGGATTATCACTAACAACTCAGGTGCAATTCCAGCCACGCTGGTGACGCTTACCGATAATCTGCCGAACAATACGACCTATATCGCCGATTCCCTGCGACTCAACGGAGTGTCACCCGGCCCTGATGGCGGTCTGTTGCCGCTGATCGCCGGTCTGCTGGTTAATTCAGACGACGATCCGGGTGCTGGGATCGTATCGCCTGGCTCAAGTGCTGAAATTACTTTTGAAGTGCAGGTAAATGCCGGTACGGCCATCGGCACGTTGATCATTAACCAGGGGACTGCCAGCAGCGCAGAATTGGTTCCCGGGTTGACCGACGCCGACGGTCTTGCTTCCAACGGTTATCAACCGACGGTCATCGCCGTCGGCGACATCCAGCTGCTCTCTATCACCAAGGATGTTTCGGTCGTGAACGGCAGCAGTGCCGAACCGGGTTCAGAGTTGGCATATGTTGTTCGTGTGAGCAATATCGGCAGCCTGCCCGCAACCCAGGTCATAGTCACCGATGATCTCAACCTTCCGCTGGGCAATCTGATCAGTTACATTGCCGGGTCTGGAACCATGAATGGTGTCAGTACCGGAGTCAATTATTCCGGCGATATCCTCACGGCAGATTATGCTGCGACCTACGGTGACCTGGCACCCGGCGCAAGTATCGTGGTTCGCTTCCGTGTCCAGATCAATCCTGCAGCTGAGTTCGGGACGACCATCACCAATACCGGTGAAGTCAGTTGGAACAGTCCTCAACAGAATGTTTCAGCATCTATCTCACTCGACGTGGGCGGGACCCCGGGCAGCGCTTCGCTGAATGGCCGCATCTGGCACGACGCAAATCTTGACAGAATCTTCGCCGCCGACAGTGAGAACAGTCAACCAGGATGGACGGTTGAACTCTATCTTGCCAGCCAACTGATTACCATTGTTACGACTGATGCAGAAGGTCTCTACCGTTTCACCGGTCTGATCCCCAGTACAAACACCAGCGGTCTTTATGAAATTCGTTTTCTCGGTCCAGGTGCGGGTCCAAATACCCCGTCAGTCGGTGACGCTGATTCGATATTCACAAATGGGCCGCAGCGGATTACCGATATCAGCGTTGTCGAGGGCGGTAACCTGCAGGATTTAAATCTGCCCCTCTGGCCGAATGGGACCGTCTATGACTCGGTGGCACGGGTAGCGGTTGCTGGTACCGGCTTGAGGATGCTGAACGCGGCCACCGGAGCAGAATTGCCAGTTTTGTGTTTTGATGATCCGGTTCAACAGAACCAGGTTACGGCGCAGAATGGCTTCTACAAGTTTGATCTTAATTTTAGCAATGCGGCCTGTCCGGCGGGGGGGTCTTACCTTATTGATGTAACCGCACCGGTAAACGATTTTCTGGCCACCCCATCCCTGATCATTCCGCCGAGCAGTGATGCTACTACGGCAGCATTCTCCATACCTGCCTGTCTCGGCAGTACCGTTGATGCGGTACCGGCGACCGCAGGCTTCTGTGAGGCGGTTGCTACTGCTGCTGTACCGCCGTTGTCGGTAGCCGCAGGATCGCCCGGTACCATTTACCACCTGCACCTGGTTCTGAGTGATGGCAGTATGCCCGGCCAGAGCCAGATATTCAATAACCCGATTCCAATTGATCCGGAATTGGATGGGGCCGTGGCCATCACAAAAACAGCATCCTTGACCAATGTCAGTAAAGGTTCTCTGGTCCCTTACACGATTACCGTGACCAATATTTATGGTGTTCCGCTGGAAGATATCAGTATCGTCGACCGTTTCCCCGCTGGCTTCAAATATGTCACTGGTAGTGCTCGTCTGGACGGTGAAGCGGTTGAGCCGGATATCAACGGCCGGGAACTGACCTGGGATGGGCTTGAATTGAGCATTAATGCTGTTCGTACCATCAAATTGCTGTTGGTAGTGAGTTCCGGTGTTACCGAAGGAGACTACGTAAACCGGGCACTGGTGTTCAATACCGTCCTCGGAACTGCTGTTTCGGGGGAAGCAAGTGCGACCGTGCGGGTCATTCCAGACCCGGATTTCGATTGTACTGACGTTATCGGCAAAGTATTTGACGACCGCAATCTGAATGGTCGGCAGGATAACAGTGAATCGGGTATGTCAGGGGTACGCGTGGTGACGGCGAGAGGCCTGATTGCCACCACTGACGAGCATGGGCGCTATCACATCACCTGCGCAGTGGTTCCTGATGAGGATCGTGGCAGCAATTTCATCATGAAACTGGATGATCGCAGTCTGCCGACCGGCTATCGCGTGGTGACGGAAAATCCACGAGTCCAGAGAGCGACGCGCGGCAAGATGATGCGGTTCAATTTCGGCGCGACTATCCATCG